>JBPCPD010000021.1:0-11114 GCA_050999535.1 Thermoleophilaceae bacterium | reverse complement strand
CGAGGGCGTCGAGGTCGGCGTGCACGGGGCCTCCAGGGTCGACGTTGCAATCGCAACGCCTTCCTTCGGCGCCCTCGTTATGTCCCCTCGCCCCACCCCCAACCGCAATTCGGAATCAACCATCTAGAGGCTGGATGCACGCTCCGGCAGCGGCCCGGGTGCCGTTCGTCGGACTGACCAGCGGCCTTGGCGCGGGCCAGTCGACCGCGCTCGCCATCCTGGAGGATCTCGGCGCCGTCACCATGTCCGCCGACGCCGTCGTGCACGAGCTGCTCGGCACCGACGAGCTGCGCGACGCCCTCGTGCAGCGCCTCGGGGACGGTGTCGTGCGTGACGGCGTCGTCGACCGCGGCGCGGTGGCCGAGCGGGTGTTCAGCTCGCCCGAGGATCGCGACTGGATCGAAGACCTGCTGTGGCCGCGGGTCGGCGAGCGGATCGCGCACTGGCGCGAGCAGATCCTCGTCGCGGATCCCCGGCCTCTGGCAGCGGTCGTCGAGAGTCCACTGCTGTTCGAGGCGGGGATGGAGGGCCGCTTCGACCACACCGTCGCCGTGATCGCCGAGGAGCGGCTGCGCGAGCGGCGCGCCGTCTCGCGCGGCCACCAAGCCGTCTCCGAGCGCGGAGGGCGTCAGCTGACCCAGGAGGAGAAGTCGCAGCGTGCGGACTTCACCGTGCGCAACGATGGCACCGAGACCGAGTTGAGGGGAGAGTTGACCCGCGTGCTTGCCACCATCAGGGCGGAGGTCTAAGGCGTGGCACAGGCAGCACCATCGAAGACGCGCTCGCGGACGAGCCGGCCCGGGGGCCGGCGGGCCGCCCGCGCCCGGACGCACCGCCACCGGCGCATCGCGGCGATCGTCGCCATCCTGGGCGCGGGGGTCGGCGCGGTGATCGCCGGGGTCGGACCGCTCGGGGACGCGGTCAAGGCGATCACGCTCCCGCTGCGCCACGAGGACATCATCCGCCAGCAGGCCGCCGACAAGGATCTGGATCCCGCGCTGATCGCCGCGGTGATCTACCAGGAGTCACGCTTCCGCGACCAGACGTCGCACGCGGGCGCGCGCGGCCTGATGCAGATCACCCCCGAGACGGCCCGGTTCATCGCCGACGACTCGGGCGGCACGCTGTTCACCCAGGCCGACCTCGCGACCCCGCAGATCAACATCTCCTACGGGGCCTACTACCTGCGCTACCTGCTCGAGCGCTACGGCGGCGACGTCGCGCTCGCCACCGCTGCCTACAACGCCGGGGAGACCAACGTCAACGCCTGGGTGCTCGCCGCCGGGGGCGAGGACGAGTTCGACGCCTCCGAGGACGTTCCGTTCCCCGAGACCCGCCAGTACGTGCACGACGTCGCCGACCGCCGCGACCAGTACCGCGAGAACTACGCTGACGAGCTGGGGCTCTGACGGCTCCGGGCCCGCTGCTAGCGTCGATAGTAGGTGCCTGACTTCCGCATGAACGCCGCCTACCTGCCGATCGCGGACCAGCCGGCCGCCCGCGACGCGCTCGCCGCGGGCATCGAGGCCGGGTACCGCTTCCAGACGCTGCTCGGCGTCACCGGCTCGGGCAAGACCGCGACGATGGCCTTCACGATCGAGCAGCTCCAGCGCCCCACGCTCGTGATGGCACACAACAAGACGCTCGCCGCTCAGCTCTGCAACGAGTTCCGCGAGTTCTTCCCCGACAACGCCGTCGAGTACTTCGTCTCGTACTACGACTACTACCAGCCGGAGGCCTACGTGGCCTCGCAGGACCTCTACATCGAGAAGGACTCCTCGATCAACGAGGAGATCGAGCGCCTGCGTCACGCGGCCACCGCAGCGCTGCTCGGGCGTCGCGACGTGATCGTGGTGGCCAGCGTGTCGTGCATCTTCGGCCTCGGCTCGCCCGAGAAGTACGACCGCATGATGCTGATGCTCAAGCCGGGCGACACCGTCGACCGCGACGAGGTCCTGCGCAAGCTCGTCGACATCCGCTACACGCGCAACGACACGGCGCTCGCCCGGGGCACCTTCCGCGTCCGCGGAGAGACGCTCGAGGTCTTCCCAGCCTATGCCGAGACCGCCTACCGCGCGGTGCTCTTCGGCGACGAGCTCGAGCAGCTGCAGGAGTTCGATCCGCTGACCGGGGAGGTCCTCGCCGAGCTCGAGCACGCCGCCGTCTGGCCGGCGACCCACTACGCCACCGACGCCGAGACGATCGAGCGCGCCGTCGGAGAGATCCGCGACGAGCTCGAGGTGCGCACCAAGGAGCTCGAGAGCGAGGGCAGGCCGCTGGAGAGCCACCGGCTGCGCCAGCGCACTCAGTTCGACATGGAGATGCTGCGCGAGCTCGGCTTCTGCAACGGGATTGAGAACTACTCGCGCATCCTCGACGGCCGCAAGCCGGGCGACAGGCCCTACTGCCTGCTCGACTTCTTCCCCGAGGACTTCGTCTGCTTCCTCGACGAGTCGCATCAGACCGTCCCCCAGATCGGCGGCATGTACGAGGGCGACCGCTCGCGCAAGCAGACGCTGATCGACTACGGCTTCCGGCTCCCGAGCGCGCTCGACAACCGCCCCCAGACCTTCGACGAGTTCCTCGGCGACGTCCCGCAGATCGTCTTCGTCTCCGCGACGCCCGGCGCCTACGAGCGCACCCACTCCACGCACGTCGTCGAGCAGATCGTGCGGCCCACCGGGATCCTCGACCCGCAGGTCGACGTGCGCGAGACCAGGAACCAGATCGACGACCTCATGAACGAGATCCGTGCGCGCAGCGAGGCCGGGGAGCGCACGCTGGTGACGACGTTGACCAAGAAGATGTCCGAGGATCTCACCGACTACCTGATGGAGTACGGCGTGCGGGTGCGCTACCTGCACTCGGACATCGACACGCTCGAGCGCATCCAGATCATCCGCCAGCTGCGCCTCGGGGAGTACGACGTGCTCGTAGGTGTCAACCTCCTGCGGGAGGGTCTCGATCTGCCCGAGGTCTCGCTCGTGGCCATCCTCGATGCCGACAAGGAGGGCTTTCTCCGCGGGGAGACCTCTCTGATCCAGACGATCGGCCGGGCCGCGCGCAACGTAAAGGGCTCGGTGATCATGTACGCCGACAAGGAGACCCGCGCGATGCGCACGGCGATCAGCGAGACCGAGCGCCGGCGCGAGATCCAGCTGGCCTACAACGAGGAGCACGGGATCACCCCCGCGACGATCCAGAAGGGGGTCTCGGACATCGCCGACTTTCTGCAGGCGGAGTCCAAGGTGCCGGGCAAGCCCGGCCGCAGGCGCCGCAAGCCCGACGAGGAGGGCATGTCGGCCGAGCAGCTCGCCAGGACGATGGTCGAGCTCGAGGAGGAGATGCTCGCCGCGGCCGAGGACCTGCGCTTCGAGTACGCGGCCAAGCTCAGGGACGAGATCAAGGCGCTGCGGGCAGACCTCGACGCGCTCGAGGCCGGGACCTAGCCCGCGAGGCGCTTACCAACCGCTTCAATCTGAAGTACGCTGTGCCCGTCAGAACCGGCAGCGACTGGAAAAGGGGAACCTTGGAGCTGGATCGAAACGCAATCGAGCGTGCCGACTTCGCGCAGGCGCGCAGAGGTTACGACCCCGATGAGGTCGATGCCCACCTTGCCGAGGTCGCAGTTGCCGTCGAGCAGCTGAAAGCGTCAGCCTCCGCACCGGCCGGCCGCGCCGCCGCCGGCTCGCTCGCAGGCGCCGCCGCCGACCAGGTTCGCACGATCGTCGAGGCCGCGGAGCGCAGCGCCGCCGAGATCGAGTCGGGCGCCCGCACCGAGGCCGACCGGGTCACCGGCGAGGCCAAGCGGCAGGCCGAGCAGGACCGCTCCGAGGCCCAGAGCGACGCCAGCCGTACCCGCAGCGAGGCCGAGAGCGAGGCCACGCAGGCGCGCGAGCAGGCCGAGTCCGATGCGGCCGGGCACGTCGCCCAGGTCGAGGCGGCCACCACGGACATGCGCCGCCGAGCCGACGCCGTCGGGACCGACCTCCACGCGCTCGCCGATCAGCTGCGATCGACGATCGACAACATGCTCGAGAGCGTGCGCTCCAGCGCGGGCTCGCTCGAGACCGAGCTCGGCGGCATCAAGGCCGGGCTCGCCCAGCTGGAGCCCGTCACCCCGTCCGGGGCGGACGCCGCGGCGGTGTCGGTCGACCAGGTCGAGCCGCTCGATGCCGACGAGCCCGCCACCGCAGGCGATCCGGACACCGGCGACGTGGCAGCCGGGGCGCCCGCCACCGCCTACGACGACGAGTTCTCCGAGCCCGCCGGCGAGGTCACCGCCTACGACGACGAGCTCTCCGAGCCCGCCGGCGAGGTCACCGCCTCGGAGGGCCACGAGGACGCCGAGCCGGCCGCGGAGGAGCCCTCCACTCCTATGGCATCCGGCCGGGGAGACGGCGGCGAGGGTGCGCGCCTGATCGCGCTCAACATGGCGCTCAACGGCACGCCCCGGGACGAGACCTCCCGCTACCTCGAGGAGAACTTCGACCTTCAGGATCGCGAAGGGATCCTCGACGAGGTCTACGCCAGGGTCGGCGGATAGCCGGCGGCTGCAAACCGGCGCCTGAGGCGATCATCGGTCGGTCATGTGCGGAGCACTATGACCCTCCCTGCTTCCCGCCTCATGCTTGGTTTTCGCTCGCCGACGTAAGGGTTCGTCGCGAAATAAGTGGGTGGTTTGGGCGTCCGATCCGTGGATGCCAGGCGGCGCACTCGAGCCCAGCAATGGCAGCGCCATTGCGAGCATCGAGGGTGGTGACTGGCGCCGCGGGCGGGCGTCCAAACCGACCAAATTATTGAGCGACGGGCCCTAAGCCCTTACCAGCGCGAGGCCCGCGCGCCGATCCGGTGGCCGATCAGGTTGATCGGCACATGGATCGCGGCGACGCCGGCGCAGCACGCGAGCAGGTCGCGCGCCGGCATCCGCCAGGTGGGCGCGAGCAGCAGCCAGAGCACCGGCACGAAGTCCGCTTGGTCCCAGACGGTCAGCACGATCCCCCAGCGCGTCCGCAGGCGACCGCCCGACGCCACCCCGAGCCGGCGCTTGACGAAGCTGTTGGGCAGCTCGCCGAGCACCACGCCGCCGCCGAGCACGAGCCCGAGCCGCAGCGGCCCGGCTTCCTGGACCTCCTCGGGCAGGCGGCGCCACCAGGCCGGCACGCGGGCGAGCGCCAGCGTCGCCGCCAGCGCTCCGCCAACCATGAACAGCGCGCCGCGGACCGTCTTGTTGGGCCCGAGCAGCGGTCGGCCGCCCACGGTCATGCCGCCGTCGAGCGGCAGCTTCAGCGCGGGGACCAGGTCGCGGGCGAGCACCGGGGCGTGTGCGGCGGGTGCCCCGAGGATCGGCAGCAGGACGAGCGGACCGCGCATCGCCGCGAGCGTCAGGAGCCGGCCACCGGGTGCGGGTGGCGCAGGCGCCGGGACCGCGCGTCGCGGAGCTCGAGCGCGTAGTCGAGCCCGGACAGCAGGGTCGCGGCGACCATCGCCCAGACGAGCCCGTCCACCCAGGCGACGCCGGGATCCGGCGCGGCCAGCAGCACCGTCACCGTGATCGACTGGAGCATCATCTTCGCCTTGCCGGCGGCCCGTGCGCCGACGACGACCCCGTCGCGGCGTCCTGTGCCGCGCATCCAGGTGACGGCGACCTCGCGCGAGAGGACCACGAGCACGACCCAGACGCCGAGCCGGGAGGTCGCGGCGAGAGCCGTCAGCCCGGCTCCGACGAGCAGCTTGTCCACGAATGGGTCGAGCATCGTCCCGAAGCGCGTCACCTCGCCTCTGGCGCGTGCGATGTGACCATCGAGCGCGTCACTGGCGGCGGCGGCGACGAACAGCACCGCGGCGAGCACCGACGGGCCATCGGCGGCGAGGACCAGCGCCACCAGCACGGGCGCGGTCAACGCGCGCGCCAGCGTGATCGCGTTGGCGAGGTTGATGACGGGGGTGCTTGTGTGCGTCATGCAGTCCCGGCTTCCGCGCGAGTACGTGTGCGGAGCGCAGGGGCGGAGCGCGGCTCGTAGCCCGTCAGGCCGATCGCGAGCGTGAGCGCGGCGGCACCGAGGAACAGACCGGCGACGTCATCGATCACGTAGTGCCAGCCGAGATGCACGGTCGCGAGGCTGGTGAAGGCCAGCAGCCCCCAGAGCGCGGCGCGGATCGAAGCTCGCAGGCCGATCAGGTGGGCCGCGAGTGCGGCGGTGAAGACGATCGATACGTGCAGCGACGCGAATGCGGCTATCCCCTGCGCGGCCCCCGCGGCCTCGGGATCGCGCAGGAAGGAGACCCGGTCCGCCAGCAGGACATGCTGGAGCTCGGACGCGGCGGTCGCCGGCAGGTCCGAGAACGCCCGTGAGCCCGAGTAGACGGGGCCGAGCGCCGGCAGCAGGTAGTAGCTCAGCGCGCCCAGGGCCCAATTGATCGAGAGCGCCGTGGCGAAGAACAGGCCGCGGCGGAGGTCGCGCGAGAACACCAGCGCGAGCGCCAGCGACAGCGGAACGAACACCAGAAAGAGCACGTAGACCGTCGACAGCAGCTGGGTCGCTATGCCGGTGCCGAGCAGGTCGTGCAGCATCTGTGCAGGGTCGTTGCCGGCGAACATCGCCCGGTCGGCCTCGGCGAGCTGGAGGTCGAAGAGGTCGCGCGGGCGCAGCACCGGGACGAGGCTCTTGAGGTTGCGATAGGCGAGGTAGGTGACGTAGAAGCTCACCAGCGCGCTGCCGACGACCACCATCCGCATGCCCGTCCAGCGCTCGCGGCGGACCTTCGCGAGGCCCGTTCGTGATGGTATGGCGGGCCGCCCGGACGCCACCGATGCGCGCACGAGGATGTCGATGACCACCAACACCGCCGCCAGCACGACCACCACCAGCAGCCGCGAGCCGACGACGTGGTCGGGGTCGCGCAGCGGCAGCCCGGAGGCGCCTGCGGCGGCAAGCGCGGTCACACCGGTCACCGCGGCGACGATCGGGCCCGCGAGCACGCTCCGGCGAGGGGCCAGCGCGCCGACACCGGATTGTGACCAAAGCCTTTTACGCGACGTTGACATCAGAGACACATTCTTCCCTCGCAGCCACGACCGAAACCGACCGACCCTGATGCTCGTGATAAATCCACGCGCGACCCGGGTCGGCCAGCGAGTGGTGGAAAGGGTACGCACTGCGCTCGACGCCCGCTTCGACGTCGATCTGGTGGTCACCGAGGCGCCCGGCGAGGCGGTCGAGCTGTGCCGGTCGGCGGCCCCGGGGGTGGGGGCCGTGGCGGTGCTGGGCGGCGACGGCACGGTCAACGAGGCCGCCAACGGCCTCGCCGGCGGGGAGGTGCCGCTCGCCTGCCTGCCGGGTGGGCTGACCAACGTGTTCGCGCGTGCGCTGGGCGTCGGTCGCGATCCGGTCGCCGCGGCGGAGCGGCTCTCGGCCCGGGGCGCGCAGGTGCGGTCCATCGACCTCGGTTCGGTGTCTGGGCGCGCGTTCCTCTTCGCATCGGGGCTCGGGCTCCCGGCGGCGCTCACGCGGCGGCAGGCCGGCGGCCCGCGACGCCCTGCCCAGCTGGTCGAGGCGTGGATGCTGCTGGCCGCGACGCGCGCCGTCGCCGCCGAGGTCGGGCAGCCGCCGCGCCTGCTCCTGACCAGCGGCGAGCTCTCGATCGAGGGGACCAGCGTCGTCTTCCAGAACACCGATCCGCTGACCTACCTTCGTGGCCGGCCGCTGCACGTCTGCGAGGGCGCGGGACTTCACACGCGCTCGCTGTCGGCGATGCTGCTGCGCGGCGCCGGCTCGCGTGAGCTGCTCACGCTCGCGCCCAAGGTGCTCTCGGGCGGGCCCGGCGCGGTCGCCTGCAACGACCGGGTGGCGAGCCTCCCGGGCATCCTGGCGGCGAGCGTCGAGGCGCTCGAGGGCGGGACCCTGTCGCTCGAGGCCGATGGCGAGTACCTCGGCGAGCGCGTCCGGGCGGACTACCGCGTGCTGCCCGCAGCGCTGCGCGTGCTCGCTTGAGCGGGGGCGCCCGAACTCTGGCTCGGATGCACTAGCTTCGGTCTCCCATGCCCGAGTTCATCTTCACCATGCACCGTCTCACGCGGGTCCATCCACCCGACAGGGAGGTGCTCAAGGACGTCACGCTGGCCTTCTATCCCGGCGCCAAGATCGGGGTGCTGGGCTCCAACGGGTCGGGCAAGTCCACGCTGTTGCGGATCATGGCCGGGGTCGACACCGGGTTCCGTGGCGACGCCGCGCTGGCCGCCGGGTCCACCGTGGGGCTGCTCGAGCAGGAGCCCCAGCTCGACGAGTCCAAGGACGTGCGCGGCAACGTCGAGGACGGCGTACGCCCGCTGCGCGACATGCTCGACCGCTTCAACGCGCTCGCCGCGGACTACTCGGACGAGACCGCGGACGAGTTCGCCGCGCTGCAGGAGAGGATCGACGCCGCCGATGCCTGGAGCCTCGACACGATGCTCGACACGGCGATGGACGCGCTGCGCTGCCCGCCCGGCGACGCCGAGGTCACGCGCCTGTCCGGCGGCGAGGCCCGCCGCGTGGCGCTCTGCCGGCTGCTGCTCTCGAGCCCGGACCTGCTGCTGCTCGACGAGCCGACCAACCACCTCGACGCCGAGTCGGTCGCCTGGCTCGAGCGCCACCTGCACGACTATCCGGGCGCCGTCGTCGCGGTCACCCACGACCGCTACTTCCTCGACAACGTCGCAGGCTGGATCCTCGGGCTCGACCGCGGCCGCGGTATCCCGTTCCAGGGCAACTACTCGTCGTGGCTCGAGCAGAAGCAGGCCCGCCTCGCGCAGGAGGAGAAGTCGGAGTCCGCGCGCCAGCGCGCGCTGACCTCCGAGCTCGAGTGGGTGCGCATGAACGCGTCCTCGCGGCTGACCAAGAACAAGGCCCGGCTCGCCCGCTACGACGCGCTGCTGGCCGAGGAGCGCAACGCCAAGCTCGACAGCGTCGAGATCCACATCCCCGCGGGGCCGAGGCTCGGCGACGTCGTGGTCGAGGCGGAGAACCTCAGCAAGGGCTACGGCGACCGGCTGCTGATCGAAGATCTCTCGTTCAAGCTGCCGCGTGCCGGCATCGTCGGGATCATCGGCGGCAACGGGGCGGGCAAGACCACCCTGCTGCGGATGATCATCGGCGAGGAGCGGCCCGACTCGGGCACGCTGCGGCTGGGCGACACCGTCGAGCTCTCCTACGTCGACCAGTCGCGCGAGGCGCTCGATGCGGCCAAGAACGTCTGGGAGGAGATCTCCGGCGGCGCCGACAAGCTGGCCGTCGGCGACCGGACGATGAGCTCGAGGGCCTACGTGTCGTCGTTCAACTTCAAGGGCTCCGACCAGCAGAAGGCCGTGGGCAAGCTGTCCGGCGGCGAGCGCAACCGGCTGCAGATGGCCAAGCTGCTGCGCACCGCCGGCAACCTGCTGCTGCTCGACGAGCCCTCCAACGACCTCGACGTCGACACGCTGCGCGCGCTCGAGGAGGCGCTGCTGGCGTTTCCGGGCTGCGCGGTGATCGTCAGCCACGACCGCTGGTTCCTCGACCGCGTCGCGACGCATGTGCTCGCCTTCGAGGGCGATTCCAAGGTGACTTGGTTCGAGGGCAACTTCGAGGCCTACGAGCGCCGGCGGCGCGAGCAGCTCGGCGCCGAGGCCGACCGCCCGCACCGGATGACCTACAAGAAGCTGGTGGCGCGCAGCTGAGGCTCAGTGCCAGAGCACGCCACCACCGAGGCGGCGCACGATCTCGAGCCCGACGACCGTCTTGCCTGAGCCAGGCGGCGCGACGAGGGGGGTCGACGTCCGCCCGGCCGTGCGGTCGGCCTCGAATGCCTCGATCGCGTCGACCTGCGAGGGCCGCAGCGGGCTCTTGAGGGCGAGGGTCGCGAACGAGCTCGTCACGCGCGGACCGTAGAGGGTCAGATTTCTCTGATAACCTGTCTCCGCGATGACGCGAATGACGGCCACCCATGCGGCGCGCAGCTTCTCCGAGGTGCTCACGCGGGTTGCCGGGGGCGAGGAGGTCGAGGTGATCAGGAGCGGCGCGCCCGTCGCCGTGATCGGCCCACCGAGGGTCCGCGCGCTCCCGGCCCAGCGGTTTCGCGAGCTGATCGCGACCGCCCCCGAGCCGGACGCGGACTTCGGCGCCGATCTCCGGGCGATCCGGGTGGGCGTCGGACCGCCGCGCGAGCCGTGGCGCTCCTGATCGACACCGATCTGCTGATCGACCTCGAGCGGGGTCCGGAGGGCGAGAGCCTCGAGGCGCTGCTCGGCGCGGAGGAGCGGTCGATCAGCGTGATAACCGTCAGCGAGCTCCTGCACGGCGTCCATCGGGCGAGCGCATCCGCCCGGACGCGGAGGCGAGCATTCGTCGAGCACGTGCTCGCGGGCCTGGAGGCGATCCCGATCTCGGAGACGGTCGCACGCGTGCACGCAGAGATCTGGGCGGCGCTGTCTGAACGGGGCGCCCCGATCGGCGCACACGACCTCTGGATTGCCGCGACCGGGATGGCCCACGGTCTGGGCGTGGCGACGCGCAACAGCTCGCACTACGACCGCGTGCCGGGCTTGCGCGTGGTGGACGCGTCGAGGTGAGGGGCTCCATCGCCTGCGTGCTCAGCGTCGACGAGCGCCACCTGCGCGCGGTCACGCCACTGCTGCATGGTCGCGCGTTCACCGTCCTCCCGGCCGACGCCTGACGGCGTGGTCGACCCCCCGCCGCGAGCCCGCGCCGGTCGCCCCGACGCCGCGCTTGCGCCCCCGCTCGCCGCCGGGCTCGTCGTCCTTGCCTCCGGCGCCGTGCTCGTGCTCGAGATCCTCGGCGTGCGGCTGCTCGCGCCCTACGTCGGTCTGACGCTCGAGACGACGACGTCGATCATCGGGACCGCGCTCGCGGGCATCGCGCTCGGCTCTGCGCTGGGAGGACGCGTAGCCGACCGCACCGACCCGCGTCGGCTGCTGGCCGGCCTGCTCGCCGGCGGCGGCCTGTTGGCCCTGCTGTGCGTGCCGGTCGTGCGCACGCTCGGACCGGCGCTGCGCGGCGGCGGCGACGCGGCCGCGCTCGGCGTGGCCGTGCTCGCGCTGCTGCCACCCGCCGCCGTGCTCAGCGCGGTCACGCCGA
>JBPCPD010000160.1:0-7438 GCA_050999535.1 Thermoleophilaceae bacterium | reverse complement strand
GACGGGCGCCGTGGCGGTGGGCCGGACGCATCCGGCGGCTGGGGCGCACCGGGCCGCGCGCGGCCAGGCGCACCCGCACGCGCCGGGCGAGCGCGCGCTCGGCATCGGTGTAGGCGGCGAAGTCCTTGTCGCGCAGCAGCTCGACATCGGACCACGCGGCCGGCACGACGTCTGTCTCGACGAGCTCTCGCCGCTGCCGACCGTCCGCGGGCACGGCGACGTTGGGCAGGACCATCCGCGCGATGTCGTCGAGGACCTCGGGCTGTGGCGGGCGCTCGGCGGCGGGCAGCGGGAACGTGGCGGCGAAGGCCGCCTCGAAGACCTCGAGATCCTCACGCCGTGAGCACAGCACCGATCGCAGCGCGAGGTGGGCGGCTTCCCGGTCGCAGGCGTCGACCGCGGCCAGCGCGCGATGGGCGCTCAGCAGCTCTCCGATCCCGACCCGGACCCCGCCCGAGCGCAGCGACGCGCCGAGCACGATGAACCGCCCCGTCAGCCCGCGGCCGAGCCCTGATCTCGGCGACCGCCCGTGCCCCGTCTTGGGGTGTCCGTGCCCCGGCGTCGGGTTGTCGAGCGTCGGCTCAGACACCCTCCAGCACGCCTTCCCCGCGCACGCGCTCGATGTCCTCGCGCACCTTCAACGCGACCCCGAGCGTCTCCTCGAGCGTCCCGTCCGCCAGCGCCAGCAGCGCCCGCGCCCAGCCGATCGTCTCGCCGACGCCGGGCAGCTTGTAGAGATCCTCGTCGCGCAACCGTGCGACCGCCGTGCAGACGCGCGCGGCGATCTCGTCGGGGACGCCGGGCAGGCGCGTGCGCACGATCTCGAGCTCGCGCGCGGGGTCGGGGTAGTCGGTCCAGTGGTAGAGGCAGCGGCGCTTGAGCGCGTCGTGCAGCTCGCGTGTGCGGTTGGAGGTCAGCACGACGAGCGGGCGCTGGGTCGCGGCGACCGTCCCCAGCTCGGGGATCGTGACCTGGAAGTCGGAGAGCAGCTCGAGCAGGAAGGCCTCGAACTCGTCGTCGGCGCGGTCGATCTCGTCGATCAGCAGCACCGCCGGACCGTCGTGCTCGAGCGCTTCGAGCAGTGGCCGGCGCAGCAGGTACTCGCGCGTGAACAGGCCACCCGCCGCGTGGCCGCCCTCCGCGGCGCGGATCGCGAGCAGCTGACGCGGGTAGTCCCAGTCGTAGAGCGCCTGGTGGACGTCGATGCCCTCGTGACACTGGAGCCTGATCAGGCGCGCGCCGGTCGCTCCGGCGAGCGCCCGCGCGACCTCGGTCTTGCCCGCGCCGGCCTCGCCCTCGAGCAGGAGCGGCTGCCCGAGCGCGGCGGCGAGATGTACGGCGGTCGCAAGCGCCCTGTCGGCGAGGTAGCCCTCACCGGCGAGCGTCCGCGCCGCGTCCTCCGGTGAGTCGAAGGCCAGCGCCGGCAGGGCTCAGCCCCCGGCGGCCTGCTCCAGCGCGCGGCGGGTGAGCACCCGCGCCAGGTGACGCTTGTACTCGACCGTCGCATTGAGGTCGCCGGGGGGCTCGGTGCCCTCCGCCGCGTGCTCGGCCGCGCCCGCGAGGTGCTCGGCGTCGAGCGCCTGCCCGCGCAGCGCATCCTCGACCGCGGTCGCGCGCAGCGGCGTCGAGCCCATGTGGGTCAGCCCGACGCGGACGTCCTCGCAGCTTCCCACCGATGCCTTGAGCAGCACAGAGACGCCGACCATCGCCCAGTCCTCGGCGCGCCGGGTGAACTTCTCGCAGCCCCAGCTCCAGCCCTCGTGCGCGGGGATGGTGATCGCGGTGACGATCTCGTCCGGAGCGAGCGTCGTCGTCAGGTAGTCCTCGAAGAGGTCGGCGGAGGCGATCGTACGCTCGCCGTCCGGTCCCCTCGCGGTCAGCGTGCCCTCGGCGCAGAGCACGACCGCGGGCAGGTCCGCCGCCGGGTCGGCGTGGGCGAGCGAGCCTCCGATCGTGCCGCGGTTGCGAACCTGCTGGTCGGCGATCTGCGACGCGGCCTTCGCGACGAGCCCGAGCTCGGGGCTGCGCTGCAGCGTCGCGTGCGGCGTCAGCGCCCCGATGCGCCAGTCGCCGTCAGCGCGCTGCACGCCGCGCAGCTCGTCGAGGCCGCCGATGTCGATCAGCAGCGCCGGCGCCGCGAGCCGCAGCTTCATCAATGGCAGCAGCGAGTGGCCACCGGCGAGCAGCTTCGCCTCCTCGCCGCCGGCCTCGAGCGCCGCGATCACGTCATCGACGCTGGAGGCGCGCTGGTAGTCGAACTCCGCGGGGATCACAGCGTCCCCCTTTCGGAAGACGTAGGTCCGGTGCTCGTCCGGCCGGCGCCCGAACTGCGCTCCTCCCCCGGAGATGCCGGGCCCCTGCTGGCGGGGTGACCCCCTCCGGGAGCACCCCGCGCGGTGGCAGAGCCGTGACCGTGCTCGGGCATCCGCTTGCCCTGCTCGCTGCCGGCGGGGCCGTTGCCGTGGATAGCCTCGAAGAGGCGCAGCGGGGTCAGCGGCATGTCGATCCACTCGACCCCGGTCGGGCGCAGCGCGTCGAGCACCGCCGCGGTCACCGCCGGCGTCGCGGCGATCGTCCCGGCCTCGCCGACGCCCTTGACGCCGAGCGAGTTGACCGGCGACGGGGTTTCGGTGCGGTCGGTGTGCATGTGCGGAATCTCGACCGCGGTCGGCAGCGCGTAGTCGACGAAAGTGCCGGTCACCAGCTGCCCCTCGTCGTCGTAGACGACCTGCTCGTAGAGCGCCTGCCCGATCGCGTGCGCAATGCCGCCGTGGATCTGGCCCTCGATCAACATCGGGTTGATCGCCGGCCCGCCGTCGTCGACCGCGTAGTAGTCGACGACCGCCCCCTTGCCCGTCTCGCCGTCGAGGTCGACGACGCACGCGTGCGCGCCAAACGGGAAGACGAAGTTCTCCGGGTCGTAGAACGACGTCTCCTCGAGCCCGGGCTCGATGTCGGCCGGCAGCTCCTGGGGCGGGATGTGCGCCGCACCGGAGATCTCGGCCATCGTCATCGACTTGTCCGGCGAGCCCTTGACGCGGAAGGCACCGTCGGCGAGCTCGATGTCCTCGGGCGCCGCCTCGAGCAGCGCCGCGCACACCTGCTTCGCCTTGTCCTGGACCTTCTTCGCCGCACGCGCGATCGCCTCACCGCCGACCGACAGCGAGCGCGACCCGTAGGTGCCCCAGCCGAAGGGCCCGGTGTCGGTGTCGCCGTGAATCACGTCGATCAGCTCCGGCTCGATCCCGAGCCGGTCCGCCGCGATCTGCGCGAACGAGGTGTCGAGACCCTGTCCGTGCGGCGAGGCGCCCGAGTAGACGGTCGCCGAACCGGACGGGTGCACGCGCACCATCGCCGACTCCCAGAAGGCCGCCTGCAGGCCTACGCCCTGCGGGCCGACCGCGCGCGAGGGCGCGAGCCCGCAGACCTCGACCCAGGTCGAGAAGCCGACCCCGCGGTGGATGCCCTGCTCGCGCAGCTGCGCCTGCTCGATCCGGAAGGCATTCAGATCGAAGTTCTCGAGCAGCCTGTCGAGCGAGCCGTGGTAGTCGCCCGAGTCGTAGACGATGCCCAGCGGCGTCTCGTAGGGGAACTCCTCCTTGGGTATGAAGTTCCTGCGCCGCAGCTCGAGCGGATCCATGTCCAGCTCGCGCGCGAGCTTGTCCATCATCAGCTCGATCCAGTACGTCGCCTCGGGGCGCCCTGCGCCACGGATGGCGTCGGTCGGCATCTTGTTGGTGAAGACGCCGGTGACCGAGAACTCGATCGCGGGAAACTTGTAACAGCCACCCGCGACCGGGAAGCCGAGCTCGGGAATGAACGGCGTGAGCAGCTGCATGTAGGCGCCTGTGTCGGCGATCACCCTCGCCCTGCAGCCGGTCAGCGTGCCGTCGCGCTTGGCGGTCAGCGTCACGTAGGCGATCTGGTCGCGGCCGTGGTGGGAGTTGCTCATGTGCTCCGAGCGCGACTCCACGTACTTCACCGGCCGGCCGAGGCGCTTGGCCAGCACGAGCACCAGTGCCTCCTCGGCGTAGACCTGGAGCTTGGCGCCGAAGCCGCCGCCGACATCGGGGGCGACCACGCGCAGCTTGTCCTCGGGCACGCCAAGCATGCCCGACAGCACGAAGCGCGCGATGTGGGGCACCTGCGTCGCCGAGTAGAGCGCGAGGCTCTCCGCGCGCGACTCCCCGATGCAACCGCGCGGCTCGATCGGAGCGCCCGATATGCGGTGGTTGACGATCCGCTGCTCGACGGTCACCTCGGCCTCGGCGAGCGCGGCGTCGAAGTCGCCGCCGGAGACCGCCCACTCGTGGGTCTTGTTGGTCCCGAACTCCTCCCACACCAGCGGCGCGCCGTCCTCGAGCGCGCGCTCGGGGTCCACGACTACGGGCTTGGGCGCGTAGTCGACGATCACCAGGTCGGCGGCGTCGATGGCCTGACCCTTGGTTCCCGCGACCACGACCGCGACCGGGTCGCCGACGTGCTTGACCTGGCCGCGCTTGAGCGGCCAGTGCTCGGGGGTCTTGATCTCGACGCCGGGCGGGTCCCAGACCATCGGGATCGGTCCGGCGAAGTCGGCGGCGAGATCCTCGCCCGTGAGCACCGCGACGACGCCCGGCGCCGACTCGGCCTCGGACTTGTCGATCGCGGTGATGTCCGCGTGGGCCTCGGGCGAGCGCACGACGGTCACGTGCAGCATCCCGGGGAGGACCATGTCGTCGATGTAGTCGCCGCGGCCCGTGATCATGCGGGCGTCCTCGCGACGCTTCATGCTCTGGCCGACGTAGCCGCCTGTGTCCCGTGACGCGGTGTTGCCACTGCTCACGCGGCTACCCCCTCTCCCGCAGCCTGAATCGCCTTGACGATGTTCTGGTAGCCGGTGCAGCGGCAGAGGTTGCCCTCGATGCCCTCGCGCACCTCGTCCTCGGTCGGGTTGGGGTTGCGGGCCAGCAGGTCGGCGCCGGCCATGATCATCCCGGGGGTGCAGTAGCCGCACTGCAGGCCGTGGTGCTCGCGGAAGGCCTCCTGCAGCGCGTGCAGGTTGCCCTCCTGGCCCAGGCCCTCGATCGTGATGACCTCCGAGCCCTCGGCCTGGACCGCCAGCAGCGTGCAGCTCTTAACCGACTCGCCGTCGACGTGACACGTGCAGGCACCGCAGTTAGAGGTGTCGCAGCCGATGTGCGTACCGGTCAGGCCGAGCTGGTCGCGCAGGTAGTACGCGAGCAGCTGACGCGGCTCCACCTCGGACTCGTGCCGCTCGCCGTTGACGGTCACCGACAGGTGCACGGTGCTGGTCATCTCTGCCCTCCCGGAACGTGGGCTCGCTGTCAGGTGGCGCAGCCTAGTGACTCGGTGTCAGCCGTACCGGCAGGAGCCTGCGCGCGAACGAGCTTGGCGCGCAGGCGTGGAGGCAGGGACTATTCGAGGTTGATCACGCCGAAGACGAGCAGCAGGATCAGGGTGCCGAGCACCGACACGAGAATCGATCCAAAGCAGCCGAGCCGGTTCGAGAAGAAGAACATCAGCGCGATCTGGTCCTGAGCCCTACGCGCAGCCCCAACCCCGCACCCGTGACGAGCGCGAGTGGGATCGGCAGGCAGCAGCCGCAGCCCCGTACCTGGACCCTGCCGCGCGGACGCCCCGCACCGAAGCGGCGGCGATCCCTCATCCGGCAGCTCCCGTTCGAAGGCCGATCGCGATTTTCTACCCGTCCGCATCGGACCGAAACCACGCCCACCCCGGGCTGCCGTGGCCGTGCAGCCCAGGGCCCGCAGTTTCCGTCACGATGGGAACCGGCTTTTCTATAGGCGGAAGCGCTCACTACCCTTCACGCCCGATGTCCAGCCGCAAGGAGCAGAAGGAGGCGCTGCGGCGCGAGCGCGAGCAGCGCGAAGCGCAGGCCAAGGCAGCCCAGCGCCGCCGCCAGCTGATCGGCTACGGAGCCGGCGGCGTCTTCGTCGCGGCGATCGTCGCGGTGCTCGTGGTGCTGCTGATCAACACCGGCGGCGACGGTGGCGAGGGCGGTACCCGGGCCGGGGGCTCGAGCGATGTGCTGCCCTCCGGCGGCGAGGTGCCCGAGCCCGAGACCGACGACCTCAAGCAGGCGGTCGAGGCGGCCGGCTGCGAGCTGTCGCAGAACAAGGCATCCAGCCGCGACCACACCGCCGACCTGTCCGAGCCGATCGAGTACGAGCAGAACCCGCCCAACAGCGGCAAGCACTTCCAGGTCGAGGCCCAGGACGGCGCCTACGAGCGGGCGCCCGAGACCAAGGAGCTCGTGCACTCGCTCGAGCACGGGCGCATCATCATCTGGTTCAAGCAGAGTCTCCCCGAGGAGCAGCGAGCGAACCTCAAGGCGCTGTACGACGAGGACACCTACCAGATGCTGATCGCCCCGAACGAGACCGACATGCCGTTCGAGGTCGCCGCGAGCGCGTGGGGCGCCGACCCGATGCCGCTTGGCACCGGCTACACGCTCGGCTGCCCGAAGTACGAAGAGGGGGTCTTCGACGCGATCCGCGCGTTCAAGGACGAGCACCGCTCCAAGGGGCCCGAGCCGATCCCGTAGGAGAGCCGCCTCAGTCCCAGCCCTGGCGCAGATCCTCGCTGTAGAGGCCCCGCCCGGTGACCAGCATCCTCGCCGTCCGCATCAGGATGCGCAGGTCGAGCGCCGGCGAGCGGTGCTCGACGTACCAGACGTCGAGCTCGATCCGCTGTGGCCACGAGAGCGCCAGACGGCCGTTTACCTGCGCCCAGCCGGTGATGCCCGGTAGCACCTCGAGCCGTCGGCGCTGATGGGGCGTGTAGCGCTGCACCTGCTCGGCGACGGTGGGGCGCGGGCCGACGATCGAGAGCTCGCCGCGCAACACGTTGACGAGGTTGGGCAGCTCGTCGAGCGAAAAGCGGCGCAGCAGGGCGCCAGAACGCGTGATGCGTGAATCGTTCGCCTCGACGTAGAGCCCGGCGCCGAGGCGCTCGGCTCCCTCGACCATCGTGCGCAGCTTCCACAGTTCGAACGGCGCCCCGTGCCGCCCCACCCGAGAATGCCGGTAGATCACCGGACCGGGCGACTCGAGCCTGATCGCGACCGCCGCGACGAGCAGCAGCGGCGAGGTCAGCACCAGCGCGACCGAGGCGATCAGCAGGTCGAGCGCCCGCGTCACGGAGGAGAGCCCCGCCTGGCGTTACCGTCTCCGCGGCCGTGAGGATCCTCTACCTGCACCAGTTCTTCACCACGCGCGAGGGTTCGGGGGGCACGCGCTCCTACGAGCACGGGCGGCACCTGGTGCGCTGCGGTCACGAGGTCGTGATGGGAACCGCGGCCCGCCGGGGCGCGGGGCGGCCGCGGCGGCGCGAGGTCGACGGCATCGACGTGCGCGAGGTCGGCGGCGCGTCGGCCGACTATGCGGCCGCGACGGCGCACGGCTACGCCCGTCGC
>JBPCPD010000128.1:0-5922 GCA_050999535.1 Thermoleophilaceae bacterium | reverse complement strand
ACTCCACGCCGCTGCCGGGAGTGTTCATCTGCTCCTCATCCACCCCGCCGGGGGGCGGTGTACACGGGATGTCGGGCTACTGGGCCGCGAAGGCCGCGCTGCGGTCGACGCGCGGCTGATGCGCCATCGGCCGGGCGGTGCCCGTGACGGCGGGCACTCCGGGCAAGGGCGGCCCCTCGGGCTCCTGGTTGACCGCCAGCTCGTGCGAAGTCGTGGCGATAGTGCCCGCGCCTTGTGACGCAGCGCGTGGGCCGCCGGCGCGTCGGGATCGTCGATCACCAGGTGGGCCCTCGTCGGCGCTCACGCGCAGCGCCTCGCCAGCGCCGCGCCGCACACTACCCTCGGCTCGGTGAACGCCCGAGTGCTCGGCGCGCTGTTCCTCGTCGGCGCCTTCGCGCTCGGAGCGCTGGCGCTCGCCGGCGCGACGCGCGACGACCCGCTCGGCGGGGACGCGACGCGACGCTTCGAGGGAGCGATCCTCCCGGCTGGCCTGCGCGCGCCCGACTTCACGCTGCGCGACCAGGACGGCAAGCGCGTGACGATGCGCGAGCTGCGCGGGCGGCCGGTCATCGTCACGTTCCTCTACACGACCTGCGAGGAGAGCTGCCCGACGCAGGCGCAGCAGATCAAAGGGGCCTTCGCGGAGCTCGGGAAGGACTTCCCTGCGGTCGCCGTGGCTGTCGATCCGTCGCGTGACACGCCCGCGCGCGCGCGGGCGTTCCTGACCGAGCAGCGCATGACCGGCCGCCTGGACTTTGCGCTCGGGACCCGTGCCGAGCTCGAGCCCGTCTGGGAGGGCTTCGCCGCCGAGCCCCAGCGCGCGAACCTCGAGCACAGCGGCCGGCTCGTCCTCGTTGACGCGCAGGGCGTCCAGCGGGTGAGCTTCCCGATCGACCAGGTGACACCGGATCGCATCGCCCACGACCTCCGCCTGCTGGCCGCCGGGGCCTAGCCACGCCGAGCCGCGGCGCCTGACCCCCTTCGGTCTGTACCGCTACGCGCCGAGCGACAGCTGCGGAGGCTCCTCGGTGCCCCCCAGCCGCTGCAACATCACCTCGACCGCCGCGGGATTGCGGTCGACCAGGACGAACCGCCGGCCGAGCGCCTGCGCCACCGCGCCCAACGTGCCCGAGCCCGCGAAGAAGTCGAGGCACCAGCCTCCGGGCTCAGAGGACGCCGCAACCATTCGGCGCACAATCCCCTCGGGCTTCTGAGTGGGGTAGCCGGTCCGCTCGCGACCGGCCGTGGGAACGATGGTGTGCCACCACACGTCCGTCGGCAACTTGCCCCTGGCGGCCCGCTCCGCTGTCTGAAGGCCGGGAGCCATGTAGGGCTCGCGATCGACTTCGTCGCCGTTGAACCGGTAACGCTTCGGATCCTTGACGTAGACGAGGATCGTGTCGTGCTTCGCGGGCCACCGCCTGTTGGTCCGCGCACCGTAGTCGTACGCCCAGATGATCTCGTTCAGGAAGCATTCACGTCCAAATATTCCATCGAGCAGGACCTTGCAGTAGTGCGCCTCGCGGTAGTCGATGTGGAAATAGAGCGTCCCCTCCGCGGTGAGAAGGTCTCTCGCCCGCGCCAGCTTCGGGCCGATGAACTCGGCAAAGTCCTCGAAGGCGTCGTCGTAGCTCAGCGCATTCATCATCGTTCGGCTGTAGCGATGACCGCCGAAGCCGGCCGAGGAGCCGTCTGCATCGCGGGCAGCTCGCGTTCGGCAGAGCGTGCGACGAGAGCCGGTGTTGAACGGCGGATCGACATAGACGAGGTCGAAGAAGCCGCCCGGCAGATGCGGCAGGATCGCACCACAATCTCCTCGGATCACCAAGTCCTCCTCGGGAAGGATCGACCCGTTCTCGGCGGTCGGCGAAATCGTCCTCACCGTGCCGAGCATACGGCCGTGCCCGGCGCAGGCGCTGTTATCCTAGTCAGCAGGTATGGATTACCTCTCGACCAGCGGGCCGCTCCGATGATGTTCTCCACGCGAGCCGAGTACGGCGTGCGCGTGATGGCACATCTGGCCGGCCGTGTCGGCCAGGGCCCCACCTCGCTGACGACCATCGCCGAGGCCGAAGGCCTCCCGCCGGCCTACCTCGAGCACCTCGCCGCCCGGCTGCGCCGCGCCGAGTTGATCGAGAGCCGGCGCGGGGCGCACGGGGGCTACTCGCTCTCGCGGCCCGCCGAGGACATCACGATGGCCGAGGTCGTGTGCGCGCTCGAGGGCGAGATCGCCCCGATCGAGTGCATCACCGCCGACGCCGACGGCGCCCTGACCTGCGCCCGCGAGGGCGAAGTCGGTCACGAGCCCTGCCCCACCAAGCTGCTCTGGACGCGGGTTCAGGGCTCGATCGTCCGCACCCTGACCGACATGACGCTGGCCGACCTGGTTCGGCCGTCCGCTACCCGAACGAAGGCAGAAGGTCCGGCGGAGCCGGGCCGTTCACGAGAGGCTGGAAGCCGAAAGTCAACATCAGATCGCGGGGCGGGACGCCCCGCGGAGGTGATTTCGAACGTATGAGCCTCCAGATCGAGAACCTGCACGTGCGCATCGAGGAGCGCGAGATCCTGCATGGCGTGAACCTGAAGGTCGAGAAGGGCGAGACCCACGCTCTGATGGGCCCCAACGGGTCCGGCAAGTCGACGCTCGCCAACACGATCATGGGCAATCCCAACTACGAGGTCACCGAGGGCAGGGTCCTCTTCAACGGCGAGGACATCACCGAGGCCGACCCCGACGAGCGTGCTCGCGCGGGCCTCTTCCTCGCGTTCCAGTACCCGGCGACGATCCCCGGCGTCTCGGTCGCCAACTTCCTGCGCCTGGCGGTCAACGCCCGCCGCGAGGAGCCGATCAAGGTCAAGGACTTCGGCAAGATCCTGCGCGAGAACGTCGATCTGCTGCGGATCGACCGCGAGTTCGTCAGCCGCTACCTCAACGAGGGCTTCTCGGGCGGCGAGAAGAAGCGCGCGGAGATCCTCCAGCTGGCGATGCTCAAGCCCGAGATCGCGGTGCTCGACGAGACCGACTCCGGGCTCGACATCGACGCGCTGCGGATCGTCTCCGACGGCGTCAACGCGCTCAGCGGCCCGGACATGGGCTCGCTGATCATCACCCACTACACCCGCATCCTCAACTACGTGCGCCCGCAGTTCGTGCACATCATGCTCGACGGTCGCGTCGTGCGCGAGGGCGGCCCAGAGCTCGCCGACGAGCTCGAGGAGAAGGGCTACGACTTCATCCGCGAGGAGGTCGCGGCAGCCGATGCCCGCTGACACCGCCGCAGGCGGCGGGAGGAGCGCAGCCCGACCGCCGAGCGGGCGAGCACCGGACCCCTTCCTCGGCCGAGCACCGGACCGAGGCTCTCCCACCACGAACTGGCTCGACGAGCGCCGCGCCGAGGCGCTCGCTGCATACGAGGCCGAGCCGGTGCCGACCTGGCGCCGCTCGGGCTTCTGGACGACGTCGCTGCGCAAGCTCGATCTCGATGCGCTCGAGGCGCGCCGTTACGAGGCGGTCGAAGAGCTCCCCCCGACGGTCGCCGCGGCGCTCGGCCACAGCACCGAGGACGGCGCGGCGCGCCTCGGCGCGCTGATCGTCCAGCGGGGAGCGAGCACGATCCACACGATGCTCGACCCCGAGCTGGCCGAGCAGGGCGTGATCGTGTGCCCGCTCGAGCAGGCCGTCGACGAGCACCCGGATCTCGTGCGCGAGCACTACATGGGCAGGCTCTCGCACGCAGAAGGCAAGTTCGCGGCGGCGACCGCGGCGTTCTGGACCGGTGGCGCGTTCATCCATGTGCCTGCCGACGTCAAGGTCGAGCTTCCGATCCAGACCGTCTACCTGATCGACGAGCCCGGAGTCGTCCAGTACGCGCACACCCTCGCAGTCGTCGGCGAGCACAGCGAGTGCGCGATCCGCGAGTACTGCCTCGGAGCCGCCATCGACGGCCAGGCGCTGCACGCCGGGGCCTTCGAGCTCTACGCCCGTCCGGGCGCCAACGTCAAGCTCGCCCACTTCCACGACTGGGGCCCCGGCGAGATCTACGACATCTCGACCAAGCGCGTGGAGATAGCGCGCGACGCCCACGTCGGCTGGGTGCCGATCCACCTCGGCGGACGGCTGGTCAAGCAGGTGCTCGACATCGTCACCGCCGAGCGCGGATCCGCCATGCGCCACACCGGGCTCTACTTCACCGAGGGCGACGAGCACCTCGACCTGTTCACGACCGATCGCAAGGAGGCCGGGTACACGACCGGCGACACGATCTGGAAGGGGGCTCTGACGGGTGCCTCGCGGGCGTCCTACGAGGGCCTGATCCACATCCTCCCGGACGCGCAAGAGACCCACACCTATCTGCAGACCCATCAGATGCTGCTCTCACAGAAGGCCAAGGGCGACGCGATCCCCTCGCTGATCGTCGAGACCGACAACGTCTCGGCCTCGCACGGCGGCACCGTCGGAGAGCTCGACGAGGACCAGATCTTCTACATGACCTCACGCGGGATCCCACGTGCGGAGGCGGTCAGGGTGCTCGTCGAGGGCTACTTCGAGGAGGTCGTGCAGCGGCTGGGCGACCCCGAGCTCGCGGCGCTGGTGCGCGGGCGCATCGCGGAGAAGCTCGAGGCGGCGCGCGACCAGGTGCAGGAGTTCATCGGGGAGCGGGCGGAGACCTGAGCGTGGAAGCTGCGGCCGCCACCAGCCCGCTCGCCGCCGTCCGCGCGGACTTCCCGGTGCTCGAACGCACCGGGCCGGCCGGCGGCCTTCCCCTCGCCTACCTCGACTCGGCCGCGACGTCGCAGAAGCCGCACGCGGTGATCGAGGCGATGGCCGACTACTACCGGCACTCCAACGCGCCGGTGCACCGCGGCGTCTACGAGCTCGGGCGCGAGTCGACCGAGCTCTACGAGGGCGCTCGCGACCGCATCGCCGCGTTCGTCGGCGCCGAGCCGGCCTGCTCGATCTTCACCCGCAACGCCACCGAGGCGATCAACCTCGTCGCCTACGCGTGGGGCCGCGACCATGTCGGCCCCGGCGACGAGGTGCTCATCAGCCACATGGAGCACCACAGCAACATCGTGCCGTGGCAGCTGCTGTGCGCCGAGGCCGGCGCGACGCTGCGCTATCTGTCGGTCTCCGACACGGGCGAGCTCTCGCTCGACGAGCTGGACGAGGCGCTCGCCGGCGGCCGCGTCAAGCTCGTCGCACTCGCGCACATCTCGAACGTGCTCGGGACGCTGAACCCCGTCGAGGAGGTCGTCGTGCGCGCGCGCGCCGCCGGTGCGGTGACGCTGATCGACGGCTCGCAGGCGGTGCCGCAGATGCCGGTCGACGTCGCGGCACTGGACGCGGACTTCTACGTCTGGACCGGCCACAAGGCGCTCGGGCCGACGGTCGGCCTGCTGCACGGCCGGCGCGAGCTGCTGGAGTCGATGCGCCCGTTTCTCGGAGGCGGGCACATGATCTCGCGCGTCGAGCTCGATCACTCGACCTGGAGCGAGCTGCCGGGCAAGTTCGAGGCCGGGACGGCGGGTGTCGGCGAGGCGGTGGGCCTCGGCGCCGCCGTCGACTACCTCGGCGCGCTCGGCATGGAGCGCGTGCGCGCGCACGAGCGCGAGCTGACCGCCTGCGCCCTCGAGCGCCTGCCGGCCGTCGATGGCATCACCCTCCACGGCCCGCCCGACCCCGACCGCCGCGGCGGCGTGGTCTCGTTCGCGATCGAGGGCATCCACCCGCACGACATCGCCGAGGTCTGCGACCGCCACGGGGTCTGCGTGCGCGCCGGCCACCACTGCGCGCAGCCGCTCATGCGCCGGCTCGGCGTCGGCGCGACCGCCCGCGCGTCGTTCCACGTCTACAACTCGCGCGACGAGGTCGACCGGCTGGTCGACGCGCTCAAGGACGCCCGCGAGGTCTTCCAGCTGTGA
>JBPCPD010000045.1:0-4803 GCA_050999535.1 Thermoleophilaceae bacterium | reverse complement strand
CGATCGCGCTGCTCGGCGTGCCGGTGATCGCGTCGGTCGGCCATCACACCGATCGAACCCTCGTCGACGACGTCGCCGCGCTGTCGTGCTCGACGCCGACGCATGCCGCCGAATCGGCCGTGCCGGTGCACTGCCGCGACGCGCGTTGCGCTCGCGCTCGCGTCCGGTTCGCCGCAGGCCGGCGGCACCCACCCCCCACAGCCGCTGGCGGGCGCGCGTGCGGTGTCGCGCCAGGTGCTCGGCCGGGGCGCGCGACAGCGCCGCGAGGCTGCGCGCTCGCTCGAGCACGGCACGCCTGCCACAGCGCTGGAGCTGGGTCGCGGCGCGTGCGAGTACCGTGCGCGCCTCGCCGGCGTGCACGCGCACCGCGGCCTCCGCGGCGTGGGTGGGCGTCGAGCACGAGATCGCGGCGACGTCGTCGAGCAGGGAGCGGTCGGTGTGATGGCCGACCGACGCGATCACCGGGACCGCCAGCAGCGCGACGGTGCGGCACAGGGTCTCGTCGGAGAAGGCCATCAGGTCGATCACCGAGCCGCCGCCGCGCGCGACGACGATCGTCTCGACGCCGCCGCCCGCCGCGAGGTCCTGCAGGGCGCGCGTGATCAGGGGGGCGGCGCGGCGGTCCTGGACGGGTGCGAAGGCCCACACCAGCCGGCCCTCCCAGCCACGCCGGCGCAGCCCGGCGAGCACGTCGTGGCGCGCCTTGCCCCCTTCGCCTGTGATAACGCCGATCGTGTGCGGCAGCGCCGGCAGCGACAGGCGCTTCTGGGGCTCGAACAGCCCCTCGCCGTGCAGGCGCCGGCGCAGGCGCTCGATCTGGGCCAGCAGCTCTCCCTCGCCTGCGACGCGCGCCGCGGTCGCACGGAAGGAGAACGAAGGCGAGGAGGAGGCGCTGCCGGGGTAGTAGTCACAGCCGCCGCCGAGGACGACCTGCATGCCGTTCTCGAGCGTCACCCCGACGCGGTCGTAGTCGCTGCGCCACATCGAGCACGGCAGTGCTCCACCGGCGTCGCGCAGCTCGAAGTAGACGGCCTTCGCTCTGATCCCGAGGTTCGACACCTTGCCGAAGACCTGGACGCGGGTGAACGAGCGCAGCCGCCCGCGCAGCGCGGTCGCGTACTCGCCGACCGCGAAGGGGCCGGCGAGCGGGCTGCCGTCGATGCCCGCGGGCGTCGCCGAGGCGGGCTCGGTGCCGGGCAGCGGCAGCGGCTCGGGCTCGCCCGGGCGGGGCACCCGGCTACTGCCCCGCGTTGGCGAGCACGATCACCGCGAACCCGGCACCATGCGGGTCGGTGAGCACTGCCGTGCGCCCGACTGGCGTGTCAAAGGGCGCGATCGTCACGCCGCCGCCGAGCTCCTGGGCACGGACGGCGGTGGCGTCGGTGTCCTCCACCGAGAAGCAGATGCCCCAGGCTGCAGGCTTCTGGTCGCTCGCGGTCTCCGACAGCCCGCCGATCGGGGCCTCGTCGTCCGTGGGCTCGCCATCACCCGCGGCGTACCACAGCGTGTAGGCGTCGTCGGGGCCCATCGGCGCGGCGCGCCACCCGAAGACGCTGCCGTAGAAGGCCCTGGCGCCCTCGGGGTCGCCGGTGATCAGCTCGTTCCAGCACAGCGCGCCGGGCTCGTTGACGAGCGCCGCGCCCGGCATGCTCTTGGCCTGCCAGATGCAGAACGGCGCGCCGGCGGGGTCGATGGCGAGCGCCATCCGGCCCGCGTCGAAGACATCGAAGGGCTCGCCCGCCACGGTCCCGCCGGCGGACCGGATCGCGTTCGCGGTCTCGTGCGCATCGTCGACCGCGACGTAGGTGCTCCACATCGGCGGGATGGCCTCCGCCGGCTGGGAGCCGATCGCTGCGACGCTGAGACCGCGCACCCTGCAGATGAAGTAATGCCCGGGGAGGTCGGGCGGCATCTGGTCCTCGACCTCCCAGCCGAGCAGCTGGCCGTAGAAGCGCGTCGCGCCCTCGGGGTCCGGCGAGGAGTGGTCGACCCAGCTCGGCGTTCCGTGCTCGTAGCGCTCGCGCTCGCTCATGCTGGGTCCTTCGATCGCAGGCGGAAGATGGCCGGCATGAGACCCTCAGCCGCCTTCGGATCGCTCACGAAGGCTCGGCATGGCCGGCTCGCCGTCGGCGCCGGCGCCGCGCCGCTCCGCTCCGAGGGCGACGTCGTCGAGCCGCGCTATCTCCCGATCGCCGAGCACGCGCGCGGGATGGTCGCCCGGGAGTCCCGCGATCAGGCTGCGGATGCGGTTGCGCAGGTGCGGCGCGAAGTGGGGCGTCGAGGCGCCCATCAACTGGCGCACGTCCTCGACCGTGGGCTGACGCTGGGAGCGCCCGGGCTGCTCGTACTCGCTCACGCGTCGCCCATCCTACGACTCGCGCCGCGCTGGGTCCCGCGCGGCGCCGCCTCCGTGCCAAGCAGCTCCTCGACGAAGAAGCGGGCCGCCGGCTCGAGCCGGTCGCCGAACGTCTCCTCCGCCACGGCCAGCACCTGCTCGGCATGCGTCAGCCCGAGCTCGCGCGCCAGCAGACGGACGTCGTCCTCGTCCTCCCCGACACGGTGGGCGAGCACCTTGAGGGCCAGCAGCATCCGGGCCGATGCGGCCATCGCGCGCAGGCCCGGAACGTCGAGCACGCTCGCGGCCTCGGGGTCGGGACCCGCGAGGAAGCCTTTGACGGCGTCGTTGAGCCAGCCGGGGGGGAGGCCCCGCTCGCGCGCGACCTGGTCGGCCGCCTCGTAGACGGCGATCTTCGGCTCGAACACGGCGTCGACGTCGCGCGTCGAGCGGCGCGTGTCGTAGGCGAGCGCGATTGCGGCGCCGCCGACGAGATAGACCTCGCCTGTGAGCCCGCGTCCGTCGAGGACACGGCCGACGCCCGTGAGGGCGTCGACGATCTCGTCGCGCGTCATCGCCGGCGGGCCACTTCCAGGACGGCCCACTGGACCCGGTCCAAGGCGCCGGCGGCGATGAAGATCCCGCGCCGCCGGAACGCGGCCGGGGACTGGGCGATCGCCAGCGCCCGGAACCCCGGGACCTCGCTCTTGAAGCAGAACCTGTCGAGGAACCGGCTCGGATCGGTGGTCCAGGCCGGACGGTCGAGCCCGAAGCGCAGCGAGACATGCTCGGCGAGCGCCGCCAGATAGGCGTCGCGGCGCGCGTCTCCGGTGCGCGGCGGCTCCTCGGCGATGCTGCGCTGCCGCTGGGCGTCTGTCTGCAGCAGCGCCAGCTCGTCGAGCAGCTCGCGCACCGCGAGGGCGAAAGCCTCGCCGGCGAGCGCCCTGCGAGCGACGCCGGCGGCGCTCTGGGCAAAGGCCGCGTCGGGCGGAGGGTTGGCCGCGATCCACTCGGCGGTGGAGGTCGGCTCGCGAGGCGACATGACCCAAGCCTAAGCCCGGTGGTCGACGGCCCGGTGGTCGACGGCCCGGGTGCTCGCCCGGTGCTGCGCGAGGAGCGCAGCGCGATCGCTTCCGGTAGGAGCGCAGGCCGATCGGCGATCGGCCGAGCACCGCAACGAGATCTCCTCGCGCGAGCAACCGCAGCGAGATTCTCTACGGCTCGCCGGTCTCGACCGGGATCAGCTCGGCGATCTGGTCGAGCCGCGCCTGGGCCTTGACCGAGACCTGGCCGTCGTCACCGAGGATCCAGATGCGGTTGTAGACGGCGTCGCCGGGATCGTCCTCGTAGCCGGGCTGGACACTGAGCAGAAAGGTCTCGAGTGGGCGCGGCAGGTCCTTGGCCTCGTCGGTGAGCAGCAGCGGCGCGAACACGCCGCTGGTGGCCAGCGCGGCGGAGGCGGCCGCGTCGGCCGGCCGCGAGGTGCCGGCGACCGTGAAGTTGTAGCCCGGCGCGTTGATCCCCCAGCCGAAGTCGCCGCGCTCGTAGCGCGCAAAGGCGACGGCATTCTCGACGGCGCCCTCCTTCTCGGCCTCGATCCGCTGCACACGGCCGAGCTTGCCGAGCTCCTCCTCGACGCCCTTGGAGATCACCGACTCGGGGCCGAGCACGAAGATCCGCGGCTTCTCGTGGGCTTCGAGCGCCTTGCGCGTCTCGGGCGGCAGCTCGTCCTTGCGCGTGAGCAGCACGGCGTCACCCGACCGGGCCGACCAGGCGGCGGCCGGCATCGCGTACTCGGCCTGCTCGCCGGAGGCGATCACCACGTCGGCGGAGGGCCGCCCGCGTGCAGCGGAGAAGAAGCGGTCGATCGCCGCCCCGCGCGCGTATGGATCGTCGCCCGCGATGATCGCCGTCTTGAAGCCGTCGGGGCGCGGGGACTCGTCGCCGATGCGGATCACCTGTGCGTCCTCGGAGAGATCGGAGCCGGTCGGGTCGAGCGTCTTCAGCGTGTCCGCGGTGACCGGGGGCAGCTCGCCGTCCTTGGACAGCAGCAGCGGCGCGCCGATCGGCGTCGCGGCCAGCACGGAGCCGGTGACCGCTGCCTGCCAGTCGGCCTCGTCGACCAGCACGGCGGCCGTCGGCCGCGTGCTCTCGCTCGTGCTGGGGAAGACCGCGCTCGCGACCCCGGCCGCGTCGGAGACCGCGTCGCCGCCGCCGACCCGGATCGTGTTCTTGGTCGCGGTCGAGGGGAAACCGAGCTTGACCGCGGCCTCCTCGTCGTCGGAGGCGGCGCCGAGCTGGGGCGGGCGGCTCTGCTCGTCGCCGAGGCTGCAGCCCGCGAACGCGCTGACCCCGCAGAGCATCAGGGCGAGATGGCTCCTCCGGCGCACGGGTGCCACGATAGCTGCGGGCGGAGAGTTTTGCTGCGGTGCTCGGCCGATCGACGATCGGCCTGCGCTCCTCGTGCC
>JBPCPD010000034.1:0-2577 GCA_050999535.1 Thermoleophilaceae bacterium | reverse complement strand
TCACGTAGCCGCGTACGAAGACCGGCGTGCGCGGCGTCGGGGTCGCCGCGACCTCGATCTCGAACGTCTGCCCGGCCAGGCCGCCGCGGCGCACGGGCGTGAAGCGGCCGAGCTCGCAGCCGGCGTCGGGCCACCGGGCGGGAGCGGTCACGAAGTCGAGCAGCGCGCCGGTCGAGCTCGCCGGCACGGGGCGGTAGGTGTGCCAGCGCTGCTCTGCCCCGGGGCCCCGCGGCGGGGTCAGTGCACCGAGCGCACCGCGGCGCAGCCGCAACTCGGGAAGGAACCGCTCGCGCTCGGACTCCGACGCGAAGACGATCCCCCAGCCGCGCCGGCACGGGTCGCCGTAGCCGTCGGCGAAACCGGCGCCGAGCAGGCGCTCGCCGCCCTCGAGCAGCTCCGCACGGTCGAGCACCCCCCTGCCGCGACGCGCCGCCGCGCTGCGCAGGCGGTCGCGGCCGAAGGCGCGGTGGAAGGCGCGCAGGTCGCGCGCGCCGAGGCGCCGGTCGAGGCGGTGCCAGCGCGTGGTCAGGATCGCCAGCGCGAGGCGCAGGTCGTCGACGTCGCGCTGCTCGCGCGGGCGGGCGTAGTAGGCGGCGTCCAGGAAGTCGGTCACCAACCCGACGGCGCTCGGCGCCGCCAGCGAGGAGCCACTCATGCGCGCCGACGCGACCGGTGCCAGCCCCGCGAGTCGGGTCAGGCGAGCGCGCAGCGCGCCCGATGCCACGGCGTCAGCCCTGTTCGCGCACGACCTGGCTGCCCGGCACGATGTCGTCCCTGCCCGACTCGTCCCAGCGCACCCACGCCTTGTGCCCGCCGTCGTAGTCGGGCCCCCAGAGCACGAGCGTCGCGGGCTCATCCCACACGGTGCAACGCTCCTCGGACTCGGGATCGAGGCCACGCCAGATGCGCACGAAGGGGTTGCTCTCCCACTCGTGCGCGACGGTCGTGGGGTCGGTGTGGCCAGGATGCAGGCGCGTCTCGCCCGGAAGCTTCATCAGCACCTCCATCACCGAGTGGCGCAGGTCCTCGAAGCTCGTCGATCCCGGCGCACGCACGCCGCCGACCGAGTGCTTGAAGAGCGTGTCCGCGGTGAAGACGTCCGCCTGGTTGGCGACGAAGTTCAGCATCCCGTCGGTGTGGCCAGGGGTGTGCAGGGCGTCGAAGACGAGGCCGCCCACCTCGAGCACGCGCTCGCCGGGCTCGATCGTGGCATCGACGTCCTCGAGGCGCTCGGCCTCGAGCGGGTGGGCCAGGATCTCGACTCCGAAACGGTCCTTGTAGACGGCGTTCTCGGCGACGTGATCGGCGTGGTGATGGGTCAGCAGCAGGTGGGTGACGGTGACGTCGTGCCGGTCGATCTGCTCGAGCAGTGCGGCCGAGGGCCCACCGGAGTCGATCACCACCCCGTGTCCTCCCAGCTCGTCGGCGACGAGGTAGGAGTTGGACAGCCAGTCGGGGTGCATCGAGCTCTCGATGATCATCGCCCAGAGCCTAGGGCCTAATCCCGATAGGCCCTTAGTATCCGCTCGATGGAAGCCCTGCGATCCGCGTTTCCCGTGCTCGAGCGAATCGCCTACCTCAACACGGGCTCCGTCGGCCCGATCCCGCAGGCGGGTTTCGAGGCGGCCCAGGGCGAGCTGCGGGTGGCCCTGGAGCAGGGCCGCGCGGCCAAGGCCCAGTTCGAGCGCCTGTTCGCACTCGCGGGCAAGCTGCGCGAGCGCATCGCCGCGCGCTACGGCGCGACCCCGGGAGAGGTGGCGATCACCGGCGCGACGACCGACGGCATCAACGCGGTGATCGGAGGGCTCGACCTGCGGCCCGGCGACGAGATCCTCACCACTGACGAGGAGCACCCGGGCCTGCTGGCGCCGCTCGCGCTGGCCCGCGACCGCCACGGGGTCGCGATCCGGACCGTCCCCTTCGCCGAGATCGCTGACGAGGTCACATCCGCCACGCGCCTGGTGGCCTGCTCGCACGTCTCCTGGCAGACCGGCCGCATCGTCGACGCGGCGGCGCTCGCCGCGGGTCCCGCTCCGGTGCTGCTCGACGGCGCCCAGGGCCTCGGTGCGGTGCCCGTCGACGTGCGCGCGCTCGGTTGCGACTACTACGCCGCCTCGGGCCAGAAGTGGCTGTGCGGGCCGATCGGCGCCGGGTCGCTGTACGTGCGCGCCAACCTGATCGAGTCGCTGCATCCCGCGACGCCCGGCTACCAGACGCTCGCCGACAGCTCCGACCCGCTCGGCTTCGGCCTCGCCGATGGGGCCGCGCGTTTCGACGGCGGCCTGCCACCGGCCGACCAGACCGCCTGGGCGCTCGCCTCGCTCGACGTGCTCGACGGCGCCGGCGAGCAGGCGCTGCTCTCCCGGGCGGCCGATCTCACGGAGCGGCTCGCCGACCTGCTCGCCGAGCGGGGCCTGACCGTGGCGCCGCGCGGAGCGTCGACGCTCGTCTCGTGGGAGGCCGAGGACCCCCAGGCGGAGTCGTTGCGCCTGCTCGACGCGGGCCTGGTCGTGCGCGATCTTCCCGGCACGCCCTACCTGCGCGCCTCGGTTGGCGCCTGGACCAGCGAGGAAGAGC
>JBPCPD010000003.1:0-4438 GCA_050999535.1 Thermoleophilaceae bacterium | reverse complement strand
GCGATGGCCACCGTGAACATCCTGATCGTCGACGATCAGGCCGAGAACCTGCTCGCGCTGGCCGCGGTGCTGGAGCCCCTGCGCCACCGCGTGGTGCAGGCGAGCTCGGGCGAGGAGGCACTCAAGCGGCTGCTCGAGGACGACTTCGCGGTGATCCTGCTCGACGTCCAGATGCCCGGTCTCGACGGCTTCGAGACCGCCGAGTACATCAAGCGCCGGGAGCGCACTCGCCAGGTGCCGATCATCTTCCTGACCGCGATCGACAAGGAGAGCCACCACGTCTTCCGCGGCTACTCGGTCGGCGCGGTCGACTACCTGTTCAAGCCCTTCGAGCCCGAGATCCTGCGGTCGAAGGTCGTCGTCTTCGTCGAGCTGCACCAGAAGACCAACGAGCTGCGCGAGAGCGAGGAGCGCTTCCGGACCGCATTCGCCGAGGCCCCGGTCGGGATCGGCCTGCTCAGCCTCGAGACCCGCTTCATCCAGGTCAACCGGGCGCTGTGCGAGCTCGTGGGACGCTCGCAGGCCGACCTGATCGACAGCCGCCTGGAGGAGATCTTCGACCACCCCGAGGACGCCCGCGGCCTGCGACGGATGCTCGACGGCGAGGCGCCGACCCACCACGCCGAGCGCACGCTGGAGCGCGCAGACGCCGACGACGTCGACGTGCTGCTGAGTGTCTCCCTGGCCGCCGATGCGACCGGGCAGCCGGCGACCTTCATCGTCCAACTGGTCGACATCACCGAGCGCGCGGACGCCGAGCGCGAGCGCGCGGAGCGCCTGCGCGAGCAGACCGCGCGGCTCGAAGCCCAGGCCGTGGCCGACACGACGCGCAAGCTGCAGGCCGTCGGCGACGTCGCGCTCTCGCATCTGGCGCTCGACGACCTCGTCCGCGAGCTGTGCGAGACCGTCGCGACGATCTTCGGGGCCGATGCCGCCGCGCTGCTGCTGGCCGAGCCCGACGAGCAGGTGCTGGTCGTCACCGCGGCCACCGGCGGCGAGGCCGAACGCGAGCGGGGCGCGCGCGTGGCCTTCGGGACCGGCTTCGCGGGGCAGATCGCCGCGTCGGGGAGTGCCGCGGCCGCCCACGGCCCCGGCGCCGCCGGGGAGGTCGCGCTCGGCCGCCGCGGCCTGGTCGCCCTGATCGGCGCGCCGCTGATCGTCGATGGCGAGGTGCGCGGCGTGCTCGAGGCCGGCAGCGGGACCGAGCAGGCATTCACCACCGAGGACCTCAGCGTGCTGCGGTTGGTCGCCGAGCGCGCCACGCTCGCGATCGAGCAGTCGCGCGCCTACGCCCGCGAGGTCGACATCGCCGAGACCCTGCAGCGAGCCCTGCTGCCCGCGCGGATCCCGAGCGTTCCGGGGCTCGAGATCGCCGCACGCTATCTCCCCGGGGACGCCGTCGGCGGTGACTGGTACGACGCGATCCCGCTGCCCGACCAGCGCGTCGTGCTCGTCATGGGCGACGTCATGGGGCGTGGCATCCCCGCGGCCTCGCTGATGGGCCAGGTGCGCAACGCGCTGCGCGCCTACGCGATCGACGGGCACGGGCCGGCCGCGATGCTGGAGCGCCTCGATCGCCTCGTCACCCTCGACGGCGACGGCATGGTGACGCTCGTCTGCATGATCATCGAGCCCGACCTGACCTCCATGCGCTGCGCGAGCGCCGGCCATCTGCCGCCGCTCGTGCTCGCCGGCGGCGACGCCTTCTTCGTCGAGGGCCACGGCTCGGTGCCGCTCGGCGTCGGCGATACCTCGCAGGGGGGCACAGGTGGCGAGTGGGAAGACGTCGAGGTCAAGCTCGACCCCGGGTCGCGGCTGGTGCTCTACACCGACGGACTCGTCGAGGAGCGCGACGTGTCACTCGACGCGGGGCTCGAGCGCCTGCGCGAAGCGGCGCTCGCCGCACCCGACGACCCCGACGCGCTCTGCGGCTCGATCGTGCACGCGCTGGGCCGCGAGGAGAGCGTCGGCGACGACGTCACCGTGATGGCGGTCGGCACCGTGCCCGTCGCCCCGGCCGCGCTGCACCTGGTGCTTCCCGCCGAGCCGAGCTCGCTGGCGGGCATGCGCCGCCGGCTCGGACGCTGGCTCGACGAGCTCGGGGCGACGCCGCTCGAGCGCGCGGAGATCCAGATGGCCAGCCACGAGGCCTGCTGCAACTCGATGGAGCACGGCTACGCCTTCGGCGACGCGACGCTCGAGCTCGAGGCCTCACCCCACGACGGAGGCGTCGCGATCGTCGTCTCCGACCACGGCGGCTGGCGCGAGCCGCGCGCGGGCGGGGACCGTGGGCGCGGGCTGACGATGATGCGTCAGTTGATGAGCGACGTCGAGCTCGACTCGAGCGCCGCGGGCACGCGCGTGGCGATGCGGCGCAGGCTCGAGCGGCTGGGGTAGACCCCTCTGGTCTTTGCCGGATCGACACCCTGAGGTGACGGCGTCTACCGCGCTTCGATCACTTCGATCGGGCAGGCAGGGCCGTTCGCGGCGGCCAGCCGCCGGTCGGTGGTCACGAGGGTCGTACCCAGCGCTTCGGCGAGCGCCACGTACATCGCGTCCCAGCCGCGCACGGTGTCTCGCAGCTCCCACGCCCGGGCGAGCAGCAGGCGATGACCGAAGCGCTCGCCCGGCCACGCCTCGAGGTCCTCGACCGCCTGGGCGGCCTCGGTGCGGTCAAGGCGACCACGGAGGTGCTCGCGCCTCACGACGCCGAAGACCTCGACGTCCACTACGTGCGGGGCCACCTGATCGCTGTCGTCCGACAGCCGTCCTCGGATGGTTTCCGCGCCCAACCCCCCGACCAGCACTTCGAACAGGCAGGAGGCGTCAACGACCAGCATCTGGCCATGGGCCGCGCTGCTCGTCGAGCGCCGACTCGACTTCGAGCCGCCCAAGCGGCGAGGAGCGTCGTCGCGTGCGCTCGAGCCAATCCTCCACGGTGGGTCGTGCCGCGAGGCGCGTAGCTTCGACCCGCAACAACTCCGGCACACTCACCCCGGCCTCGGCGGCACGGCGAGCCAGGCCGGCGTAGACCTCGTCGTCGAGATCGCGGATCTGCACTGTCTTGGGCACCCTGCCACAGCCTAGCATGGGAAGCGCATCGCAACATGCGTATTTGCATGTTGGCTGGCTGACACCCGCACGCGCTTGCAGCTCACCCGCGACGTCGGGCTCTGACCATGCCGGGGCCGGACGAACCGCGAGCGCCGGGGCCACCGGCAGCCCGTCGATCAGCGGGCGAGTGCGGCCGCCCCCCCCGCAGCAGTCGGTCGGCCTTCTCCGGGGCGAGCATCGCCGGTAGCAGGAGCTGTCGCCACCACCCCGTACGCGATGCCACCGTCGAGCGGCGTGCCGCGTGCTCTCATCAGCCGCAGTCCCTCATGGGGTGCCGCCGCGCAGGCGGCGTCGAGCAGCGCAGTCTTTCCGATGCCCGCCTCGCCCTCGAGCAGAACCGACCTGCCTGTCCGGTGCCTGCTCCGCGGAGCGCGTCAGCCAGCGCGCTCGAAGCGCAGCTCGCCGTCGCGGGCATCGACCCGGACCCGGTCGCCGGCCCCGACCTTGCCCTCGAGCAGCTCGAGCGCCAGCCGGTCGACGAGCCGCTTCTGGATCACCCGCCGCAGCGGCCGCGCGCCGTAGGTGGGGTCGTAGCCGAGGTCGGCCACGAGCTCCTTGGCCGCGCCGGTCAGCTCGACCTCGACGCCGCGCGCCCGGACTCGCTCGGTCAGCTGGCGCACCTGCAGCTCGACGACGGCGCCGATCTGCTCACGGCTGAGCTCGGCGAACTCGACGATCTCGTCGAGGCGGTTGACGAACTCCGGCTTGAAGGTGGCCCGCACGCCGTCCATCCCGCCGGCGACGTTTGAGGTCATGATCAGGACGGCATTGCGGAAGTCGACGGTGCGGCCGTGGCCGTCGGTCAGGCGGCCGTCGTCCATGACGGCGAGCAGCACGTTGAAGACGTCCGAGTGGGCCTTCTCGATCTCGTCGAGCAGCACGACCGAGTAGGGCCGGCGGCGCACGGCCTCGGTCAGCTGGCCGCCCTCGTCATAGCCGACGTAGCCCGGCGGGGCGCCGACCAGGCGCGAGGTCGAGTGCTTCTCCATGTACTCGGACATGTCGATGCGCACCATCGCCTGCTCGGAGTCGAACATGAAGCCCGCCAGTGCGCGGGCGAGCTCGGTCTTGCCGACGCCGGTGGGCCCGAGGAAGAGGAAGCTGCCGATCGGCCGGTCGGGGTCCTGCAGGCCGGCGCGCGAGCGACGCAGGGCGTTGGAGACCGCTGCCACCGCCTCGTCCTGGCCGATCACCCGCTCGTGCAGGCGGTCCTCCATGTGCACCAGCTTTGCCAGCTCGGACTCGAGCAGGCGCGAGACCGGAATGCCGGTCCAGCGCGCGACGACCTCGGCGACGTCCTCGTCGTCGACCTCCTCCTTCAGGA
>JBPCPD010000209.1:0-8256 GCA_050999535.1 Thermoleophilaceae bacterium | reverse complement strand
TGCGAACGCCGTTTCCCCGGCGCTCACTGCCACGGGGAGCGGGTCGACCGGTTGTACAGGGGCACACCCTCGCTGCCGACCTGCCAGGCACGACCACGAAGGGACCGCATGCCGACCGTAACGCGATCTGCCGCGGGCTCACTGGCCCCGGCCCCCCGCCCACGCGTGGGGACCACGAAGACGAGCCTCCGACTCCTCGCCTGCACGCTGCTGCTCGCAGCCGCTGCGGTCGTCGCCCCTCAGGCGGCGTCGGCGAGCTCGAACCAGCTCTCCCTGATCCAGGACGACCGCGAGCTCTTCGGTGAGCTCGGTGAGGATCCCGCCGCCGCGATGCGCGAGATCAAGGCGCTCGGCGTCGATGTCGTGCGCACCAACATCGCCTACTACCGCATCTACAGAGAATCGAGCCAGCGGCGTCAGCCGCGCGGCTTCAACCCCCGCGACGACAACTCGCCGCAGTACAACTGGGCTGCGATCGATCGGCTGATCAACCTCGCCGACCAGAACGGCCTGCGCGTGCTCGCGACGGTCACCGGGCCGGGGCCGAACTTCACCTCGGGGACTCCGGGCAAGTGCCGCGAGGTGCCGTGCTCGCTGCGGCCCAAGGCCGGAGCGTTCGGCGCCTTCGTCGAGGCGGTCGCCAAGCGCTACCGCGGCAAGATCGACTACTACTCGCTCTGGAACGAGCCGAACCTCGACCGCTGGATCCGCCCGCAGGGCCGGCTCTCGCGCAACGTCTACAAGGAGGGCATCACCTACCGCAACCTGTGGAAGGCCGGCTACAAGTCGATCGCCCGCCACGACGGCAAGCGGCGCAACCGCGTCCTGTTCGGCGAGGTCGCCGCGATCGGCGACCCGCTGCCGCTGCTCCAGACGGCGCTCTGCCTCGACGCGAAGAACCGGCCGCTGCGCGGCCGCGACCGCAAGCGCGCCAAGTGCGGCCGTGTCTCGAAGCTGAACGTGGGCGGCATGGCCGTGCACCCGTACAACTTCGGCGGCTTCGGCAAGCGTGGCCCGCAGACCAAGACCAGGAGCCGGACGGCGCTGCCGATCGCCTACCTGCCGCGGCTGCACCGCCTCACAGGCGCGGCGGCCAAGCGTGGCCGCATCGGCGGCCGTGGTCGCAACGTCTACGTGACCGAGTACGGCTACCAGACCAAGCCGCCGGACCCCAATGGCGTGTCGCTGCGCAACCAGGCGCGCTACATCAACGAGTCCGACCGCCTGCTGTTCGGCGATCGCCGCGTCAAGAGCGTCGCTCAGTTCGAGCTGGTCGACGTCCGCGAGGCCAAGGAGTACAACAGCGGCCTGCGCTTCACGGCGCGTAGTGGCAGCTCCAAGCACAAGCCCGCCTACGAGGCCTACAAGGTGCCCCTGGTGGTCACCAAGCGGTCGTCGAACGCCGTCGAGATCTACGGCCAGGTCCGGCCGGGTGGCCGGGCGACGGTGCAGATCCAGACGCTCAAGAAGGGAAAGTTCAACACCGTCAGGAGCGTCCGCACCAACGGCCGTGGCTTCATCCGCAAGGTGATTCGCAAGCGGGGCGCCGCGCGTCAGAACTGGCGCCTCGTCGCCCCGGACTCGACCGGAGCGCCGATGCCGAGCCGTGTCGCGCGTGCCGGCAGGGCGCTGCGCTTCTTCAAGAACTGAGCGCAGCGCGACAGCTCCGCCAGCACCGCGACGGCCGCCCTCGGGCGGCCGTCGTGCGTGTCGCCTCGCGTCGCTCTGACTGATGTGACACGGGCGCCGCACGAGGGGTGACGGCTGGGTACGGGACGTGTGACGAAAGCGCTCCTTCTCCTCTTCCCGGCCAGCTGAGCCGCCCCCTCACTGCCACCGTGGAGTCGTGCCCGAGCGCAAGCCCCCGTTACGTGACGATCGATTGCCTCCGCGCGACGCTGTCCAAGCCGACCGTGCCAGAGGCGGCGCCGGCGGACAGCGTCGAGATCTGGCCCTCGCGCGTCAGGCTGTGGGGGTTCGCGCCGCCGGTGACCCGGCCGTCGCGTGGGTCGCGGAGCGTCAGCGGGGAGTGATCTCGCTCGCCCAGCTGAGCCTCTGCGGGCTCTCGCACGACGCTGTTCGTCACCGCGCCGGCCGTGGTCGCCTCCACCGGCTTCACCGCGGCACCGCCACCCGCTCGCTCGAGACGAGCGAGCTCCGAGTCCACCGTGGCATGCCGATCACCGCGCCCGCGCGAACGCTGCTCGACCTCGCCGCGACGCTCCCCGAGCGACCGCTCGAGCGTGCGCTCGACGAGGCGGTCGTCCGGCGCCTGCTGCGCGAAGCCGATCTCGCCGTCGCCCTTGCCACGGCGCCGCGCCGCGCCGGCGCTGCCCGCCTGGGCGGGCTGCTCGACGAGGATCTGGGCACTACCGTCACCCGCTCCAAGCCGGGGAGCGCTTCCTCGCACTCGTCCGGGCGGCGGAGCTGCGTCGCCGCGGCTGAACGCACGCTTGGGGCGCTATGAGGTCGACGCCCTCTGGCCGGAGCAGCGCCTGGCCGTCGAGATCGACAGCTTCGGCTGCCACGGCTCCCGGCGCGCCTTCGAGGAGGACCGCGGCCGGGACGCCGAGCTCAAGGCCGCCAAGGTGGCGGTCCTGCGCTTCACATGGCGGCTCACGCGCCATCCGGAGGCGGTCGCGGCGACGCTCGGTCGCGAGCCGGGGCGCCTCGCTGCCGCCGCTTGGGCGGACCTCGTCTCAGCGCCGGTACAGCGGGGTGCCCGCGAAGCTCTGCGCCAGCACGTCCCACGCCGGCTTGCGCTTACCGTCGTAGGTCAGCACGCCCTTGTGGTGGCGGGTGTTGTCGCCCTCGACGTACTGCGCCCCGCCGAGCCAGCCCGGGAAGATCTCGAACTCGCGCAACGTCCAGTGCAGGACGCCGGAGAGGAATTTCGCCCGGTTGGCGACATCGAGGTTGCGCGCGACGAAGTCGGTCTGGAACGCGTAGCCGCCCTTCTGGTCGGGCGGCGCATTCGCCGAGTCGGGGCGGCCCTCGGCGCCGAACTCGGTCATCACGAGCGCCTGCTTGGGATACAGCCGGCGCATCTCGGCGAGGTAGGGCTCGAGGTCGGCGAACTCGTTGATGTGCGTGTACCAGCCGTAGTAGACGTTGAGCCCGAGCATGTCGACGTAGCGGTAGACGTGCTGGCGCCCGAGGCCCGCGCGGCCCTTGAGGTCGAGCGAGATCGGCAGCGTGGGATCGACCTCGCGGGCCCGCTTGGCGGCTTGGGCGATGAAGCCGCGGCTGGCCGGTTTATCGTTCGGCCGGTAGGTCAGCTCGTTGGCGATCGAGTGGGTGATCACCGCCGGATGGTTGCGCGCGGCCTTGATCGTGTCCTCGACCTGGTTGACCGCCCGGGCACGGTCGAGCGGACGCGCCAGCAGATTGGCGAGGTGGTCGCGCTGCCAGACCGGCGCCTGGTTCCAGACCATGATCCCGGCCCGGTCCAGGCGCCGCAGCAGACCCTCGCTGAGCACGTAGTGGGCGCGCGTGACGTTGGCCCCGACCTCCCTCAGCTCGCGCACGATCGTGTCCATCTCGGCGCCCGAGAGCGCCGCTCCCTGCCCGGGGAAATCCTCGTGGATCGAGGCGCCGCGCAGGTTCACGGGCCGGTTGTTGAGCCGCAGCACGCCGTTCTCGACCTCGACCTCGCGCAGCCCGACCGCCATTCGCTGCACCTGTTCGCGCCGTCCGCGGTAGCGCAGCGTCACCCGCGCGCGGTAGAGGTTCGGCTGCTCCGGCGACCACAGCTTCTTGGCCGGCACCGGCAGCTCGAGCGCGATCCGGCGCCTGCCCGAGCGCGACCCCTTGAGGTCGAACTGCTCGCGGGTGACCCGCCCGGTCGGCGAGCGCAGCACGACTCCGAGGGTCGGCTGCGAGCGGGGGAGGGGCTTGCCCTGCTCGTCGCGCCGCAGGCGCTCATCGGGCAGGGCGCCGAGGACCCCGTCGACGAGCAGCTTGGCCCTGCACGCGCGCGCCGCCCGCACGCAGTCGACGTCGGACATGAGCCCGAGGTCCCGGACCTCCACGCGTCCCTTGGGGATCAGCGTGACGGGCCGTACGATGCCGCCCCAGTTCCACCAGCCCTCGGCGAGGCGGGGGTCCTTGCGGCTGTCGACGATCACCCGCAGGTCGTTGACCTTGCCCGGCAGCAGGCCCTTCGCGGGGATCTCGAACGGTACGTAGGGATCGACGTTGAGCCCGATGCGGCGGCCGTTGAGGAAGACCGTCGAGCGCCGGCGCGACTGCTCGAAGCGCAGCGCCCAGCGATAGGCGCGCGTCTTGGGTCCGCGGAAGCGCAGGCGGTACTCCTTGACCGAGCCGGCATAGAGGTAGGGCAGCGCGCGGGCGTCGAAGACCCCGGGCACGCTGGCCGGCTCCCAGCCCTCCTCGTCCTGGCTGGCCCGGCCCCTGACCATCGCCGGCGCGAGCGGGCCCGCGTCGGGGCTGGGGGCACCCTCCTCCGGCGGCGGGGGTTGCGGCGGAGCCGGTGCGGCGCCGACGTCGCGGATCTCCCACCCGCTGTCGAGTGCCACCGGCGCGGGCGGGGCGGGCTCGCGGGCCGCCTCGGCGGCCACGGGGGCGCAGGCGCCCACGGCGCACAGGGTCAGCGCAAGCCTGGTGGTCAGATCCGTCGCCGTTCGCATGGAATCCCGGTGCGTCCCCCTGGTCGTGACGGATGCCCGCTGCCCCCGCCGCAGAGGTCAACCTAGCGGGCCCGCGCGCGCGCCACGCCACCTGCACGCGTTCGCGCTGCGGCCCCGGACACCCGCACCCGGGCGTTGCCATACTTGGGAGCGATGGACCCCTCCCGTAAGCGCAGGATCAGGCTGGTGCTTGCTCTGTCGGTGGCAGTGCTGCTGGCCGGCGGGCTCGTCTACACGAGCTTCAGCGCCTCGACGGAGGCCAGCACGCCGTCCCAGCTGATGTCCTCGGCCCAGGCGGGCCGTTCGTACGAGCTGACGGGCAAGGTCGTGGATCGGTCGGTCGACCGCGAGGGCGACGGGCTGCGGTTCGCGGTGCGCGACCGCGACGGCGAGGCTTCGCTGCCGGTCGTCTACGAGGGCGTCGTGCCCGATCCGTTCCGCGAGGGCCGCGAGGTCATCGTCTCGGGCCGCGTCGAGGGTGGGACCTTCGTCGCCGAGCGTGACTCGCTCGTCACCAAGTGTCCCTCGAAGTTCACCAAGGACGAGCAGAGCTCCTGATGCGGAGGCACCCTTAGGTGGGCGCGGGCGTCGGCTCGGCCTGCCTCTTCGTTGGGCTGCTGACAGCGCTGTACGCCGCCGGCGCCTCGGTGATCGGCGCGCGCACGCAGCGCCCCGGGCTGGTCGTCTCGGGCCGGCGGGCGATCTACTGCCTCGCGGGCCTGATGCTCGCCGCCACGGCGATCCTGCAGACGGCCTTCCTGCGCTCGGACTTCTCCTACGCGCTCGTCGCCGCGGGCTCCTCGACCGATACGCCGACCTTCTACAAGGTGACCGCGATGTGGGCGACCCAGGAGGGATCGCTGCTGCTCTGGGCGGTGCTGCTCGCGCTCTTCACGAGCGCCGTCCTGTTCGCCACCCGGCACTCGCTGCGCGAGGTCACGCCCTACGCGACCGCCGTCCTCGGCCTCATCTCGGCGTTCTTCCTCGCCCTGATGGTCGGTTGGGAGAACCCCTTCGACCAGCTCGTCACCGCCCCCGTCCAGGGAGCGGGCCTGAACCCGCTGCTGCGCCACCCGGCGATGATGATCCACCCGCCGATGCTCTACACGGGCTACGTCGGCTTCGCGATCCCGTTCGCGTTCGCCGTCGGGGCGCTGATCACAGGCCGCCTCGGCGCCGACTGGATCCGCGCCACGCGGCGCTTCGCGCTGGTGGCCTGGACCTTTTTGACGATGGGGGTCCTGCTCGGCGCCCTGTGGTCCTACTCCGAGCTCGGCTGGGGCGGCTACTGGGCCTGGGACCCGGTCGAGAACGCCTCGCTGATGCCGTGGCTGATCGGCACCGCCTTCATCCACTCGATCATGGTTCAGGAGAAGCGCGGGATGCTGAAGATCTGGAACGTCTCGCTGATCTGCACTACGTTCGTGCTCTGCCTGCTCGGCACGTTCCTCGTGCGCTCCGGGATCCTGGACTCGATTCACGCCTTCGGCGCGTCGACGATCGGGACCCAGTTCCTGGCGTTCATCGCGCTGGTGATCGTCGGCTCGACGGCGCTCGTGATCTGGCGGCTGCCCGATCTGCGCAGCGAGGCCCGCCTCGACTCACTGCTGAGCCGCGAGGCCTTCTTCCTGCTCAACAACCTGGTCCTCGTCCTGCTGGCCCTCGTGATCTTCTGGGGGACCTTCTACCCGCTCATCTCCGAGGCCGTCGGAGCCGAGCGCAAGGTCGGGCCGCCCTTCTTCAACCTGGTCACCACGCCGCTGGCGCTCGTGCTCGTGCTGCTCTCGGCGATCGGCCCCGTGGTCGCCTGGCGACGTATCAGCCCGGCCGGGCTGCGCCGCGCGCTGGCGGTCCCGCTGGGCGTCGTCGCGGTCGTCGCGATCGCGCTGGTCACGCTGACCGACGCGGCCCAGAGCATCGCCTCGCTGGCGATGTTCTGCCTGGTCGCGCTCGTGCTCGCCGTCGTGGGCCAGGAGCTCTGGCGCGGGGCCTCGGCGCGGCGGACGATGACCGGCGATCGCTGGCCGCGTGCGCTCGGCGAGCTGGTCGCGCGCAACCGGCGCCGCTACGGCGGCTTCGTCGTGCACGCGGGCATCGCCGTGCTCTTCCTCGGGGTCGCCGGCTCCTCGGCGTTCCTGACCCAGACCGACGTGCGCCTCTCGCCCGGCGAGAGCTACCGCTCGGGCGACTACGTGATCACCTACGAGCGCCCGATCGCACGGCTCGGCAGCGACAGCGCGCGCACCGGCGCGCCGATCTCCTTCGGTGCGGTGCTGACCGCCCGCAGGGGCGACGAGACGACCGTCCTGCGCCCGTCGCGCAACTACTATCCGAGCCAGGACCCGTCGATGGGAGCGATCGGGCGCTTCTTCAAGGGTGAGGCCACGAGCGAGGTCGACGTGCGCTGGGGCCTGCGCCAGGACCTGTGGACCGCGGTGCGGCCGGACATCAGCGCGCTCTCGCGGCCGATCCGCGAGGCCAACCGCCGGTTCTCGAACTCCGACGGCGACATCCAGGCGATCGCGATCGCCGCGATCGCGCAGCGCTACCGCTCGGACCCGCCCCCGGCGGCGTTTCGAACGCTCGTCTCGCCGCTGGTGTCGTGGATCTGGATCGGCGGCGCTATCATGATCCTCGGCGCTCTGATCGCGATCTGGCCCTCGCCCGACGCACGCCTGCGGCGCGTGCGCTCTATCTACGCAGCACGGGTAGGCAGCGACCTGTCGCGGACGTAGGAGCGCGCCTGGCGGTGTCATCACTCCTTCGGAGTACGCAGCGGTCGGCTCGCCTGCGGTGGAGCAGGCTTTCGCTCCCTCTTCCTTGCCAGGCACGCTCCTGCCCTCCGCGACAAGCCGCTAAAGGGGACAGGCCCTTCGCGGCGAAGTTTGGGGCGTGGTGCTGATCGCGATGGTGTTCACGCTCCTCGGCCTCGTCGCCTGCCTCGCGGTCACGCGCTGGGCGGCGCAATGGCTCGGCGTCGATCCGGTCGAGACCGCGCGCTGGTTCGGCATCCTCGAGGTCGAGGCCGAGCGTGTGTCGCGCGTGTTCGAGCGCCCCGCCGACGAGCCCCCGCGTCGTCCGCAGCGCCGGGTATCCGCCGCGGGCACCTCGATCGGGGCCACGCATAAGGTGCGCGAGCGTGGAGTACGTCCTGGCCCTCGTGATCCTGCTCGCCCTCGTGGCGCTGGTCGTGGCGGGCCCCTTGCGCGCGGGCACCGCTGAGCAGGACCCCTCCGGAGCGCGCCGCGCCGAGCTCGGGGCGGCCAAGGAGGCCAAGTACCGCGAGATCCGTGACGCCGAGCTCGACCTCGGCATGCGCAAGCTCTCGGCCGAGGACCATCGCGCGATCGACCGCGAGCTGCGCGCCGAGGCGATGGAGATCCTGCGCGAGCTCGACGAGCTCGAGGGACGCGCGCCCGACGGCTGACCGAGGCTGACCCGCTAGGCTGACGCCGCGATGGAGGCGATTCTCAGCGGTCTGCAGATCATCCTCGCGGTGACGCTCATCGTCCTGATCCTGCTGCACTCGGGCAAGGACGCGGGGCTCTCCGGTGCCTTCGGCGTCGGCACGGGCGGCGGCCCCTTCGGCGGTGGCTCGCTCGTCGAG
>JBPCPD010000191.1:0-5056 GCA_050999535.1 Thermoleophilaceae bacterium | reverse complement strand
TTTTGTTCCCTGTACCCCTGCGCTCTCCTGTGCTCTCGTTGGCCCTGGCCCCCCTCGCCTGTTCGCCGCAGCCCGTCGAGCAGGCCACGCAGCACCGCCGCGACGCTCGCGGCGCTCGGGTTGCGGCGCAGGTACTCCGCGGTCGAGAAGACGAGCACCCACGTCCGCAGCAGGCGGTCACGCGGCGGGCGGCCCGGCCCGAGGATCATGAAGACCGTGTTGCGCACGTGGTAATAGAACCGTGCGGGCGGCGCCGACTGGGCGGTGTGGGCGGTCTCGGTGTCGTGCAGGGCGACGCTGCTCGGCACGAGGTACCCCGGCTCGCCGGCGAGCACCGCGCGGCTCGTGTACTCGACGTCGTCGCTCCAGATGAAGAAGTGCTTCAGCGGGAGGCCGTGGCGGTCGACCGCGCCGCGGTGCACCAGCAGCGAGACGAAGGTCGCGAAGCGCAGCGGCATCAGCCCGCGCTCGGCACCATCGACGACGAGCTCCATGCGCGTGCGCTCCGGCGACGGGAAGTTCATCGGGTGCACGCGGCCATCGCGCCAGACGACGGTGCTCGCGAGCAGCGTCGGCGGCGCCGGACCGTCCAGCCGCGCCGGTGCGGCGAGCAGCTCGGCGAGTGCGTCGGGGCGCACGATCGTGTCGTCGTCCATCAGCCACAGCCACTCGGCGCCCTCGGCGTGCGCACGCTTCATGCCCTCATGGAAGCCGCCGGCGCCGCCCTCGTTGGTCGCCAGCGCGAGCAGGTCGACGTGCGGGTAGTCCTGCCGCACCATCGCCGCCGTCCCGTCGCAGCTGGCGTTGTCGACGACGAGCACGCGATCAGGGCCACGGCACTGGCCGGCGAGCGCCGCCAGGCACCCGCGCAGCAGCTCCCGCCGGTTGTGGGTCACGACGATCGCGCAGACACCGCCCATCGGCGGGAAGCGTAGCCCGCGGTGCGCGTATTACGCTGGGCGCGTGACCAGGCCGTCGGTGGATGTCGTGATCCCGTTTCGGGGCGACCCCGCCGAGCTCGAGCTGCTGCGGCAGCGTCTGGGGCGTCTGCGGCTGCGCTCGGGCGACTCGCTCGTCGTGGTCGACAACACGCCGGGCGCCGAGTCGGCGGGCGCGGCCGAGCGACCGACCGTGGACGCCGTCCCCGTGCTCCATGCGGCCGACCGCGCCACCCCTGCCTACGCGCGCAACCGCGGCGCGGCGCGCGGCAGCGCCGAGTGGATCGCCTTTCTTGATGCCGACACGGTCCCGTCCTGTGAGCTGCTCGACCGCTACCTCGACCCGCTCCCGGGCCGGCGGACGGGTCTTCTCGGCGGCGCCGTGCTCGACGAGGCCGTGCCGCGGGGGGGCGGGCTCGCGGCGCGCTACGCCTACCTGCGCGAGGTCTCGAGCCAGGAGGGCACGTATCGGTTCGGGCGCTGGGGTTACCCGAAGACCTCCAACGCCGCCTGCCGTCGGGCGGCCTTCGAGGCGCTCGGCGGCTTCCGCGAGGACATCCGTGCCGGCGAGGACGCCGACCTCGCCTACCGGCTGCGGGCCGCCGGCTGGCAGACCGAGCGGCGCGACCGCGCGGTCGTCGTGCACCGCAACCGCGCGACCGTGCGCGGCTTCGTGGTCCAGCGCGCCGTGCACGGCTCCGGTGGCGCGTGGCTCGATCGCGAGTACCCGGGCTCGTCTCCGGCGCGGCGCCTGCCCGGCCTCGTCTGGTGGGCCATCCGCGCGACGGCCGGCGGGCTGCTGTGCGCGACGCGCTCGCGCGACCACGACGTTGCGGTGCGCGCGCTGCTGGGGCCGCTCGACGACGTTGCGTTCGAGCTCGGGCGCTCGATCCCCAACCACCGCCCGCTCGCCGGGCTCGCCGGAATACGCTGGTCGCGATGGACGGCCCGCGCGTCTCGCTGCTGATGCCCAACCGCGACAACGCGCCGGTGCTCGACCTCGTTCTCGACCGCCTCGTGACCAACACCGACTACCACGACGTCGAGCTGATCGTGGTCGACGACGGCTCGACCGACGCCAGCGTCGAGGTCCTGCGGCGCTGGCGCGACTCCGGACGCTTCGCGGAGCTGCGGCTGATCGAGCGCGAGCACAGCGGAGTCGTCGAGACGCTGAACGCGGGCCTCGAGGCGGCGACCGGCGAGCTCGTCGTGCAGCTCGACGCCGACGCGTCGGTCGAGACGCCCGGCTGGCTCGGGAAGATGGTCGCCTTCTTCATCTCCGACGCGCGCATCGGAGCGGTGACCGCGAAGATCGTCTTCGACTGGGGCGAGGTCCACGCATGCGGGATCGACGTCATCGGTCCCGCGGGCCTGCACGACCGCGGGACCGAGGTCACCGAGCCCGTCGGACGGCGCACCGCCCACTCGCGCGTGCGCCGGTTCGGGGAGCGGGAGTGCGTCCCGTGCGAGTCGGCCGCCGAGGTCGACGGGGGGGTCGGCTGCTGCATGATGTACCGGCGCTCGGCGGCGCTCGAGGTCGGCGGCTACGACCCCGGCTTCGCGCCGGTCTGGTTCGACGACCTCGACCTGACGATCTCGATGCGCAGGAACGGCCTGAAGGTCTTCTGCCTGCCCGAGGTGCGCGTCGTGCACCACATCGGCCGGCGCCTGCGCGAGGGGCAGTCGATCCGCCGGCGATTGGCACGCGCCGTGCGTTGGCGCGCCGGCAAGGCGCTTCCGCCGCGCGTGCGCCACGGCGTGAGGAACCGGCTCGGCCTCGACCGCCCGTCGCGGGAGCACCGTGAGCGACTCGACCACCACTACCGCTACTGGCGCGAGAAGTGGGGCTTCGACATGCTCAACCCCGACATGGATGCCGTCCGCGAGCGGTGGGGCGGCACCGAGATCTGCTGGCGCGACGACCCCGCGATGCGCGCGGAGGGCGAGCGCATCGTTGCGGCGTTCGGCGCGCGCGGGTCGCCACTATCGTGACCGACCGCGTGACGGTCGGCATCTCGGTCATCTCCACCAACGAGGGCGAGCTGCTGCGCCACGCGCTCCCGACCGCGCTGATGCAGGAGGACGTCGAGGTGGTGGTGCTCGACAACGCCTCCGACGACTCGACCGCGGCGGTCGCGGCGGAGCTCGGTGTGCGCTGTGTACGGCTGCCCGAGCGCCACTCCTTCTGCCGCGCCATGAATGCCGCCGTGCGCGCGGTCGACGGCGACGCGCTGCTGTTCCTGCAGCCCGACTGCTTCCTGACGCCCGGCTTCGTCGCGGCCGCGCGGCGCCACCTCGACGAGCGGCCCGACGTCGGCTCGGTCGCCCCGAAGCTGATCCGGACCGAGGGGCCGGAGGAGGGCCAGCGCCTCGACGCGATCGACACCGCGGGGATGGTCGTCGACCGCCGCCGCAAGAACGGCCTCGTCGGCCACGGCCGTCCGGCGCTCGCCTTCTCCGCGCCCAGCGAGGCCTTCGGCGCCGACGGCGCGGTCGCGCTCTACCGGCGCAGCGCGCTGGACGACGTGGCCGTCGGCGACGAGGTCTTCGACGAGGACCTCGTCCTGGTCCGCGACGGCGTGCCCGCCGACTGGGGCTCGGATGCCGACCTGGCATGGCGCACGCGGCTGCTCGGCTGGCGCTGCGTCTACGAGCCCGCGGCCGTCGCCTACCACGTGCGCCGCTACAGCCCGAGCAGGCGGGCGGGCATCGCCGAGTGGCAGCGCATGGTCCAGTTCCGCAACCGCTACCTGATGATCGCCAAGAACGATCCGCTCGCGGGTCTGCTGCGCGATCTCCCGCGCGTCCTCGCCTACGAGGTGCTCGCGCTCGGCTTCGCGCTGCTGGCCGAGCGCCACCTGCTGCGCGGCTACGGCGAGGCCGCGCGGATGCTGCCGCGCATGCTGCGCAAGCGGGCCGACCTGCGCCGGCGCCGCCGCGGGCGCGGGGTCGCCCCGCTGCCCTACGGGCTCGAGCCGCCGGCCTGAGTGCTCCCCGAGCGCTGAGCGGCGCGCCGGCTCGAGCCGGGGGCCTGAGTGGCGCCGCGCGGCTCGTCTCGTCTCTCTCGCGGGTCGGCGGCTACGCCCCCGGCCCGCAGGCCGTGCGCTCGTAGGCGTCCCAGGTCAGCTCGGCCGTCCTTCGCCACGAGTAGCCGCGGGCGTGGTCGAGGCCCTTCGCCGAGAGACGCGCTCGCAGCTCGGGCTCGTCGCAGACGCGCGCGACGGCGGCCATCAGCGCCGCGCCGTCGCCGTCGCGGACCGCGAGGCAGCCCGGCCCCGCGACCTCGGGGATCGCGCCGGCGTCGAAGGCGACGACCGGGGTCGCGCAGGAGATCGCCTCCAGCGCAGGCAGCCCGAAGCCCTCGTAGCGGGTGGCCGTCACCAGGCACGTCGCGCCGCAGAGCAGTCCGGGCAGCTGCTCGTCGGCCACGAAGCCCGTGAACGCGATCGGCGCCCCGCTCCGCCGTGCGCGGGCGCGCAGCTTCTCCCCGGCCGGCCCCAGCTCTCCGGTGAGCACGAGCCGCTCGCTGCGCTGCTGCGAGCGCCACCAGGCGGCGAAGGCGTCGATCAGCCCCTCGACGTTCTTGCGCGGGTCGCGGGTCGCGAGGCCGCCGACGTAGAGCAGGTAGGGGCCGCTGAGCCCGAGGCGGTCGCGCGCCGGCCGCGGGTCGGTCGGCCGGAAGCGCTCGTCTGCGGCCTCGGGGATGTGCAGGACGCGGTCGGGGGGCACGCCGAGGTGCGCGATCACGTCGCGCCGGGCGACCTCGGACACGGCGAGCAGCAGCCGCGCGTGCCGCGCGGCTGCGTAGAGCGTGCGGTGGGCGAGCCCCGTCCGCAGGTAGGCGCCGGGCCACATCAGCGGCGCGACGTCGTGCATCGTCACCACGCACGGCACCCCGGGACGCACGGCGGCCCGGTAGATCGAGAGCGCGTGGTGGACTGCCACGCGCGCGCGGTGGAGGTCGAGCGGGAGCAGCACGTGCTCGGGCCAGTCCGCCAGGCCGGCGGGTATTGGGGGGCGACGCGGCCTGCGGATGGCGATCCGGGCCGGGGCAGCCTTCGCCCCGCGCGCCTGCGCCGCGGCGCGCCCAGGCGGCCCCCCTGCGAACGCCGCCGGCC
>JBPCPD010000179.1:0-5664 GCA_050999535.1 Thermoleophilaceae bacterium | reverse complement strand
GTCGAGCTCGCCGTCGGGCACGAGCACCGCAGCACCGGCGCGCTCCATGTGGCGCGCGTTGGCGGTCTGGTGGTCGGCGGTCGCGTGCGGATAGGGCACGAGGATCGACGGCAGTCCCGCAGCCGCGACCTCGAGCACCGACCCGCCCGAGCGCGCGACCACGAGGTCGACGGCCGCCAGCGCGTCGGCGAAGCGATCGACGTAGGCGTGCAGGTGGTAGTGCGGGGCCGGGCCCAGCATGGCCAGGCGCCGCTCGAGATCGGCGTGGTCGCGCCGCCCGCAGATGTGCAGCACCTCGCACGGAGCATCGAAGCCGAAGGCCTCGAGCGTCGCGTCGTTGAGCCTGCGCGCGCCGAGCGAGCCGCCGAAGACGAGCACGCACGCACGCTCGCGCGCGATCGCGAAGCGCTCGCGGGCGGCGGCACGGCCCGAGCGCCCGGTGCCCGCCGGGATCGGCCGCCCGACGACGCGGTAGCGCTCGTCATCGCGCCCCTCGATGGGGAAGGCGAGGAACACCCGCGCGGCGCCGCGCGCGAGCAGGCGGTTGGTGATCCCGAGATGGCTGTCGGCCTCGGTCAGCACCAGCGGCAGTCCGAGCCCGCGCGCGGCCAGGCCGACCGGGCCCGCCACGTAGCCGCCGCCACCCATGACCGCATCGGCCCCGAGGTCGACCAGCAGGCGGCGGGCACGGGGGACCGCGAGCGCGGCGAGGCCGAGGGCCCTGACCGCCCGCAGCGGATTGCGCCGGTCGATGCCGCGCACGGCGAGCCGGTGGAAGGCGTAGCCCGCGGCGGGAACGAGCTCGGACTCCGCCCGCTCGCCGCCGATGAACACGACCTCGGCGCCGTCAGCCCGCAGCGCGTCCGCGACCGCCAGCGCCGGCACGACGTGCCCGGCCGTCCCGCCGGCCGCCATCACGATCCGTGGCACGTGCACCTCCGTCGATCGCGCGCAGCCTGCCTGACCGCCCCGCGGCAGGGCGCGCGGCTCGCGCGGGCAGGCCTCCCGTCGCAGCGACGTTGAGCAGCAGGCCCATCGCGCCGAGCAGCACGATCAGGTTGGTTGAGCCGTAGGAGATGAACGGCAGCGGCACCCCGGTCAGCGGCGCCATGCCGAGCACGGCGAAGAAGTTCAGCGTCGCCTGGCAGAGGATCAGCGAGGTGACCCCCGCCGCGAGCAGCTTCGAGTAGCGGTCGCGGGCGGCCTTGGCGGCGCGCAGCCCCGCGTAGCCGATCATCCCGTAGAGGGCGACCACCGCGAGCATGCCGAGAACCCCGAGCTCCTCGCCGATGATCGCCAGGATCATGTCCGTGTGGGCCTCGGGCAGGTAGAAGATCTTCTGCACCGACTCGCCGAGCCCGACACCGAAGAATCCGCCCGAGCCGATCGCCACCAGCGCCTGCACCGACTGGAAGCCCGCGCCGCCGGCGTCGGCGAACGGGTCGACGAACGCCGTCAGGCGCGCCATCCGGTAGGGCTCGATCGCCGCCAGTGCCAGCGCCAGCACGGCGAGGCCGGCGCCGAGCACCGCGAGGATGCGGATCGGCGTGCCGGCGGCGATCAGCAGCGCTCCGAGCGCGAAGCAGATGACCATCGTCGTGCCCATGTCGGGCTGGGCCATCAGCAGCGCGCATGCCGCCCCGACGACGAGCAGCAGGGGCCGCGCGAGCTCGCCGATGCTCGCCACGGATTCCGGCCGCCGGGCCAGCAGGTGCACCGCGTAGAGGATGATCGCGAGCTTGAGCAGCTCCGAAGGCTGGAACTGCAACGGCCCGGCGGCCAGCCAGCGCGTCGCGCCGTTTACCTCGACCCCGATGCCGGGGACCATCACTGCGAGCGTGCAGACGAAGGCGACCCCGAGCACGAGCGGCGTCGCGCCGCGCACGAGCGCGAGGCCATGGCGCGAGAGCACGTGCAGGGCGACGATCCCCGCGAACCCGAACATCACGTAGCGCTTGAGGTAGGTCGAGGAGTCCCCGCTGCCGGTCAGCAGCGACTCGGCCGAGCTCGCCGAGTAGACCATCACGGCGCCGAGGGCGAGCAGGCACAGCGTGGCGGTGAAGAGGATCGAGTACTCGACCGGGCGCCGGCCCGCACGCGCGCGCGGCGCCGAGCCCCGGCGCGGGGTGACGGTGGCGGCGGCCATCGGGGCGTGCTTCGACGCCGGCGGGCAAAGTCATTCTCCCGCCGGGCCGATCGCCGCGACGAGCTCGCGAAAGCGGTCGCCGCGGTGCTCGTAGTCGCGGAAGCCGTCGAAGCTCGCGCACGCCGGTGAGAGCAGCACGACCTCGCCGGGGCGCGCGGCCGTGGCGGCCAGCTCGACCGCCCGCTCGAGCGTGGCGCAGCGGTGCAGCTGCGCCGCACCGTCGAGGTCGCGCGCGAGCTCGTCCGCGGCGGTCCCGATCAGGTAGCAGGCGGTGGCGGGCGAGCCCACGGCCGCGCGCAGACCGGCGAAGCCGCCCCCTTTGAGGCTGCCGCCGAGGATCGCGTGGACGCCGCCGTCGAATGCCTCGATCCCGCGGATCGCCGAGGCGACGTTGGTCGCCTTCGAGTCGTTGACGTAGAGCACCCCGCCGACGGTGGCGACCTCCTCGAGGCGGTGGGGCACCCCCGCGAAGGTCTTCAGAGCCTCGAAGATCGCCGCACGCGGGATCGCCATGGCCTCGGCCGCGAGCGCGGCGGCGGCGATGTTCTCGAGGTTGTGCGCGCCGCGCAGCCTGATCTGGTCGATCGCGATCGCTGCGCCACTCAAGCGCAACGCACCGTCGCCGGCCTCGTCGTCGCCGAGGCGGACCCTGTGCCCGCTGCCGGGCGCGAGCGCGTCGAAGTCACGCGCGATGACCGCCGTGTCGCCCGGCTGCTGGTTGGCGAAGATCGCCAGCTTCGCCAGGGTGTAGGCGTCGAGGTCGCCATGGCGGTCGAGGTGGTCGGGCTCGACGTTCAGCAGCACCGCGCACTCCGGCCGGAACGCGGCCGTGTCCTCGAGCTGGAAGCTCGAGCACTCGCAGATCACCGTGGCTGCCGGGTCGATCGCGCCGACGAGCGAGCCGAGCGGCGTGCCGACGTTGCCGGCCACCGCGACCGGCCTGCCCGCCGCGCGCCAGATCGCGCCCAGCAGCTCGACGGTCGTCGTCTTGCCGTTGGTCCCGGTCACCGCGACGAAGGCGTTCGCCAGCAGGCGCCAGGCGAGCTCGAGCTCGCCGGTCACCTCGATCCCGCGCTGCAGCGCCTGCGCCACGACCGGCGCCGCGCGCGGCACGCCCGGGCTCTTGACGACGGTCCGGACGCGGCCGAGCAGCTCGACGCCATCGCTGCCGAGGTGGACCCCGACGTCGAGGCCGCCGACGTCGGGCTGCCCCGAATCCACGGCGATCACCTCGCCGTGCGCGGCGAGCATGCTTGCGGCGGCGCGGCCCGAACGGGCGAGCCCGACGATGAGGTAGGGGCCCTCCGGAAGTGGCGGACGCGATCGGGTCACGCCTACTGGGCGATCGACTGCTGGTACAGGGTGAAGCCGATCGCCGAGCAGATCGCGGCGACGATCCAGAAGCGCAGGATGATCTTCGTCTCCGACCACGCGAGCATCTCGAAGTGGTGGTGGATCGGCGCCATCAAGAAGACGCGGCGGCGGAAGCGCTGGAAGGCGAAGACCTGGATCAGGACCGAGAGGGCCTCGATCACGAAGATCCCGCCGAGCAGGAGCAGCAGCACCTCGGTCTTGGTCATCACCGCGAGCGCGGCGATCGCCCCCCCTAATCCGAGCGACCCGGTGTCCCCCATGAAGATCGCGGCCGGGAACGAGTTGAACCACAGGAAGCCGACGCAGGCGCCGACGAGGCAGGCGCTCAGCAGCGCCATGTCCTGCTGACCGGGCCCGGTCGTGATGAAGGTCATCGCCGTGAAGGTGAGCAGCACGATCGCGCAGCAGCCCGCGGCGAGGCCGTCGAGGCCGTCGGTGAGGTTGACCCCGTTGGTCGCTCCCATGAGCACGAGCAGGATCAGCACCGGGTAGAAGTAGCCGAGGTCGACCGAGGCGTCGATGACCCGCAGGCGCAGCGTGTCCGAGAGGCCGACGTACTCGGTCGCCACCAGCCAGAGGGCGATCGCGATCCCTGCCTGGACCCCCAGCTTGGTCCTGCCGCTGACCCCGAGCGAGCGGCGCTTGGAGATCTTGCTCCAATCGTCGGCGAAGCCGAGCGCGGCGGCCGCGATCGCGGTGGCGAAGACGGCCAGGCTGACCGCGCGGTAGTCGCTGAGGATCAGGAACGGGACCGAGACCGCGAGGAAGAGGACGATCCCGCCCATCGTCGGGGTGCCGGCCTTGGCGTGGTGGCCCTCGGGGCCGTCCTCGCGGATGTGCTGGCCGAACTCCCTCGCTCGGGCGGCCTCGATGAACTTGGGCCCGAGGAAGATGCAGATCAGCAGCGAGGCCATCCCCGCGATCAGGATCTCGCCCATCAGCGCACGACCCCCGGGCGAGGCCGCGCGTAAGTGCTCGCCGCCTCAGGCATCGAGCACCCGCTCCAGGCCGACCGAGCGCGAGCCCTTGACCAGCACACGGTCGCCGGGCAGGGCGATGTCTGCGAGCAGCGCACGGGCCTCCTCGGGGGTCGCGGCCGCGTAGGTCTTCCCCGCGAAGCGCTCGGCGTAAACGCCGGCTTCCTCGCCGACGGTGACCAGCACGTCGATCCCGAGCGCGCGGGCCTGCTCGCCCACCGCCCGGTGGAGCTCCCCGCCGTCGCTTCCGAGCTCGGCCATGCGCCCGAGCACGGCGACGCGGCGGTCGGCGGCCGTCTCGGCGAGGTGCGTGAGGGCCGCCCGCATCGACATCGGGTTCGCGTTGTAGCAGTCGTTGACGACCGTCACCCCGCCGGCCAGTTCGACGATCTCGCCCCGCAGCGAGCTGAAGCTCGCCTCCACGCGCCCGCCCGGGCGCACCCCCAGCGCCACCGCGGCGCCGACGGCCGCGAGCGTGTTGAGCAGGTTGTGCGGCTCGCGGTAGGGCAGCTCGAGCAGGACCCGCTCGCCACGCGCCTCGATCTCGGCGCTGCCAGTGCGCCCGTCGGGCGCGCCGTCGAAGGACAGCAGCATGACCTCGCCGCCGGGGCCGAAGGTCAGCGTGTCGAGATCGGCGCGGCGATGCGGCTCGAGCAGCCGCTCCCCGGCGGGAACCACGCAGACCGCACCCGGACGCAGGTCGCGCAGCAGCTCGGCCTTGGCCGCAGCGACGCGCTCGACGGTGCCCAGCAGCTCGAGGTGGACCGGCCCGACGTTGACGATCACCCCGACGTCGGGCTCGGCGACCGCGACGAGCTCCGCGATCTGACCCTCGCCGCGCATCGCCATCTCGAGCACGAGCACCTCGGTGCCCGGCTCGGCCTCGAGGATCGTCAGTGGCAGCCCGATCTCGGTGTTGAGGTTCTGGCTGGTGGCATGAGTGCGCCGCTTGGGCGCGAGCAGGGCGGCGAGGATGTCCTTGGTGGAGGTCTTGCCGGTGGAGCCGGTCACGCCGACGACCCTGCAGCCCAGCTCGCGCCGCCACGCACGCGCCAGCGACCCGAGCGCCGCCGGCGGATCCTCCACGGCGATGACCGCCGCCGCGCCGGCGGCGGCTGCGGCCGCTCGTTCGGCGTGCTCGGCGGCCACCAAGGCGCCCCATGCCCC
>JBPCPD010000052.1:0-4610 GCA_050999535.1 Thermoleophilaceae bacterium | reverse complement strand
ACTCACCCGTTCGCGGCTCTGCCCCAGGCCGAAGCCTGGTTCGTCGCTCCACTTGCATGTGTTAAGCACGCCGCCAGCGTTCGTCCTGAGCCAGGATCAAACTCTCCGTGAAAGACTTGCGTGTCATTCGCCCCCGCGAACGGGGTCGACTCCACTGTCTCATTTTGGAAAGCTGTCGTATCCGTACTGCGGGCCGGCTTCTCGTACACCTACGCCGGCCCCGGATTCGACGGGTCTCAGTAAGCCCTCCCACCGCTTCCGCGAACGGACACGGCGGAGGGGTCGAACCTGGACGTGACCTGAAGGCTCCGAAGAGCCCATCGATCACGCATGCTGTTGAGTTTTCAAAGACCGCCGCGGCCCCGAGAGCGGGGATTCCGCTCTGTGATCACGCCCGGCAAGAAGGAGGGGCCTGGTGGGTGAGACCGAGCAACGGGCTTCCGCCGATTGGGGGAAACCTACGCTGTAACCGGGCTCCCTCAGGGTTCCTGACCTTCCGGGGCCGGGGAGTATAGCGCTGGATCGTCGTAATGCCAGTGCGCCTTCAGGCGATGGCGATGCGCCGGAAGCGGCGCCTTCCCAGTTGGAGGACGGCGCCGTCGAGGCGCTCGGGGTCCAGGTTCAGCTCGCCGGCGGCCAGCGGCTCACCGTCGAGCCGAACGCCGCCCTGGGCCAAGAGCCGCCGCGCCTCGGAGTTTGAGACCCCGAAGGCGTCGGCCAGCAACGCCGGAAGATGGATCGCGTCCGCGGCGGCGTGAACGGACAGTTCCTCGATTTCCTCGGGCTGCGCGCGCTGGACGTGGAGGCGGTCGAATTGAGCCTCGGCGGCCTCGGCCGCGGCCTCACCGTGAAACCGGGCGGTGATTCCACGCGCGAGCGAGCGCTTGCGCGCCACAGCGGAGTGGTCGGGCCCCTGGGGCCCGTCGAGCAGCAGTTCGCAGTAGACGCCCATCGCCTCGTCGGGCACCCGCATCAGCTTGCCGAACATGTCGTCGGGCGCTCCGGTGACGCCGACGTAATTGCCGAGCGACTTCGACATCCGCTGCACGCCGTCGATCCCGGGCAGGATCGGCATCGTCAGAATCGACTGCGGGCTGGCCCCGTAGGCCTGCTGGACCGCCCGCCCGAGCAGCAGGTTGAACTTCTGGTCGGTGCCGCCCAGCTCGACGTCGGCTTCGATCGCGACCGAGTCGTAGCCCTGCAGCAGTGGGTAGAGCAGCTCGAGGATCGAGATCGGCTCGTGCGCGGCGTAGCGGCGGGCGAAGTCGTCGCGCTCCAGCAGTTGGGCGACCGTCGCCGTCCGCGCGAGGCCGAACAGATCCCCCATCGCCATGTCGAGCCACTCGCCGTTGTGGCGCACCTCGGTCCGCTCGGGGTCGAGCACCGTCGACGCCTGGCGGCGGAAGGTCTGGGCATTCGCGTCGATCTGATCCGGGGAGAGGACCGGCCGCGACGAGGAGCGCCCACTCGGGTCGCCGACGCGCGCGGTGTAGTCGCCCACGATCAGCACGACGGTGTGGCCGAGGTCCTGGAATTCGCGCAGCTTGCGCAACACGACGGTGTGGCCGAGGTGGATGTCGGGCGCGGTCGGGTCGAGGCCCAGCTTGATCCGCAGCGGACGGTCCCGCGCCAGCTGCTGCTCGAGCGCGCCCTCGGGAAGGGCCTCGACCGCGTTGCGAAGCAGGAAGTGAGCCGCTGCCTCCGGGGATTCGGCCACAGGGCCAATGCTAGACTGCCGCCGTCATCCGACCGGGCGCGGGCGCCGCCGTCCCGCAGAGCCTGGAGCGAGCCGGATCGAGATCGACGTGCGCCGCACAGGTGCCGCCGCACGGACGCATGGGCCTGCAGAGCCCGACCCTATGGACGAGCAGCCGATCAAGCCCAAGCTCAAGAAGCTGCGCCTTGCGCTGATCCTGAGCGTCCTGGCCACGCTCGCGCTGATCTCGACCGTGTTCGGGATGATGATGGCCGTCGCAAGCGATCTCCCCGACCTCGAGAACCAGGCCGAGTACCGTCGGGCGGAGAACTCGGTCGTCTACACCGAGGCCACCAAGGGCGGCGGCGACCCCCAGGAGCTCGCCAAGCTGACCGGTAACCAGAACCGGATCCTGATCGACAGCGGCGAGATCTCGCCATACATCAAGAACGCGGTGATCGCGACCGAGGATCGCCGCTTCTACGAGCACAACGGGGTCGACTACAAAGGCATCGGACGCGCGCTCTACCAGGACATCCGCCAGCAGCGCGCGGCCCAGGGCGGGTCCACCATCACCCAGCAGTTCGTCAAGAACGCCCTCGCCGCGCAGGGCGACCGCTCCGTCTTCCAGAAGCTGCGCGAGTCCGCGCTGGCCTACCACCTCGAGCGCAAGTGGAGCAAGGAGAAGGTGCTCGAGCAGTACCTCAACAGCGTGTACTTCGGAAGTGGTGCCTATGGCGTCGAGTCGGCGGTGCGCACCTACTTCGGGGACGGCTCCGCGCGAGCGCTCGACACGGGCGTCGACGCCGATGCGCCGCAGGACGACGGCGTGCAATCGCTCGAGGTGTCGCCCGCCGAGGCGGCCCTGCTCGCGGGCATGATCGCCTCGCCGAGCATGTACGACCCGCTGCAGAACCCGGTCAAATCCAAGCAGCGGCGCAACGACGTGCTGGCTCGCATGTCCGAGCAGGGCTTCCTGACCGATGCCGAGTACGAGCAGGCGCTCGACGAGGAGCTGCCCAGCGAGGACGACGTCCACCCGCCCCAGCCCGCGTCCGATCAGCCCTACTACACGAGCTGGCTCACCCAGCAGCTGGTCGACCGCTACAAGGCGCCTGCGGTCTTCAGCGGCGGTCTCGAGGTCACGACGACGCTCGATCCCGAGCTCCAGGCCGCCGCCGAGCAGGCAATCGACGGCCGACTCTCGGGTGTCGGCCCGAGCGCGTCGCTGGTCGCAATCGAGAACGAGACCGGCGAGGTCAAAGCGATGGTCGGGGGCGACGACTTCGAGGGCGCGCCCTTCAACCTCGCCACCTACGGACACCGCCAGCCCGGTTCGGCCTTCAAGCCGTTCACGCTGATCCGTGCGCTCGAGGACGGAGTCAGCCCCGACGCGACCTTTGCCTCGCAGGAGAAGGAGTTCCCGGTCCCGAACTCGCGCGGCGAGGTCTTCGAGGTCAACAACTACGAGGACTCCTACTCGGGGGTCGCCTCGCTGCGCAGCGCGACCGCGACCTCCGACAACTCCGTCTACGCCGAGCTGGGCCTCGACGTCGGCACGAAGCGCATCGCCTCGCTCGCCGAGCGGATGGGCATCTCGACCGAGATCTCCACAAACCCGGCGATGACGCTCGGCGGACTCGAGCAGGGAGTCACCCCGCTGGAGCTCGCCTACGCGTACTCGACGATCGCCAACAAGGGTCTCAAGGTCTCGGGCTCGCTGGCCGCCGAGCCCGGCGGGCCGGTGGCGATCGAGCGGGTCGGCGGCGCGGGCCGCGAGGACGAGAACGAGCGGCGCACCGAGCGCGTGTTCTCCGACGGTGTCGGCCAGACCGCCCAGGACCTGCTGGAGGGCGTCATCCGCGACGGCACCGGCACCTCGGCGCAGACCGGCGAGTTCGCCGCCGGCAAGACCGGCACGACCGAGAACTATGGCGACGCATGGTTCGCAGGGTTCAACAAGGAGCTGACCGTCGCCGTCTGGGTCGGCTACCCCGACGGCCTGCAGCCGATGGAGACCGAGTATGCCGGCGGGCCCGTGTCCGGGGGCACCTACCCGGCCGAGATCTGGGGCGACCTGATGCGCCAGTGGATCGCGATCCGCGAGCAGCGCCAGCTCGCCAGCGGCGAGGACGACGAGGAGGCCGAGGAGGGTGTCGTCCCTGCTCCGGCCGAACCGGCCGTCCCGGTGGAGCCGGCCCCAATCGAGGAGCCGGCGCCCGTGCCCCCGGTCGAGCCGGCACCGGTCGCCCCGGAGCCCGCGCCCGTGCCTGCACCGGAGCCCGCCCCCGCCCCCGCCCCCGCTCCGGTCCCGGTGCCCGCGCCGCCGGCGAGCGTCGAGGGCGAGGGGGGCGGCGCCGCTCCCTGACCGGCGGCGAGCCGGGCAGAGGTCTCAGCGCCGCGGGCGTGAGGGCGTTCGCGCAGCCGGACGCGCAGGACCCATCCCGGCGGGCAGCGGGCGCGAAACGCAGCGGCTGGCCGCATCACAGAAGCGCCAGGGCAGCTCGATGCCGCGCGTGATGCCGATCCGGGTGCCCTCGACCAGCCGCAGAGGCTCGGCCCCGGCCGGCGCCGACGCCAGCCGCACGTCCTCGCCGAGCGGGGTGTCGTTGAGGTCCAGATCGATGGCCAGCGCCTGGGTCAGCTTGCCGGGGCCCGAGCAGAGGTCCTGCGGGCGGTCCAGGCCGCGGCGAGCGCGCATGGCGTCGAGGCCCGCGAGCGGCTCGAGCGCACGGATCAGCACCGCAGCGCCGACACCGTCGGGTTCCGAGACCGCGTTCAGCAGGGCGTGAACCCCGTAGGAGCGGTAGAAGTAGGCGCGCACGGGCGCGCCCAAGAGCACGCGCGTGCGGGGCGTGCGGCCAACGTAAGCGTGGCCCGCCGGATCGTCGTCATAGTATGCCTCCGTCTCTAC
>JBPCPD010000239.1:0-5432 GCA_050999535.1 Thermoleophilaceae bacterium | reverse complement strand
GGGCCCGGCTGCACGCGCACCGCCGGCGCGCCGGCGGGTGCGCCGGCACCGCCGTCGCCGGGCGGGTTAAAGGCGAGCAATCCCACGAACCCCAGCAGCGCCGCCGCCCCGGCCCACCCAACGAGCTGCCACCTGGAGCGTTCGGCCACCCCGCCGACGCTAGGCGGCCAACGGTGACGGTTGCGTGCGCTGTGTGACCGCCGTGCACGGCCCGCGTGACGATGCGGAGACGCTCGTCCGGCGCGCGGCCGCTGCGCTCAGGCTTCGAAAGGCACTCAGCGCACCTCGAACCCCGTCAGTCCCGCCGGCTCCTCGACGCTCACCGAGACCTCCTGCACCCTCGCCGGCTCCGACCCGTTCCGGCAGACCTCGACCACGGAATCGACTGCGTCGTCCGCTCCTTCGAGCACCGCCTCGACGCGGCCGTCGGAGCAGTTGCGAACCCAGCCCGCCACCCCACGCTCGTCCGCGGCGTGGCTGACGGTATCGCGGAAGAAAACTCCCTGGACGGTGCCGGAGACCTGGACCCGCACGCACTTCACGAGCGCTGGTCCAAGACGAAGTTGACCAGCCGCCCGGGCACGACGATCGTCTTCACGATCTCGCTGCCGTCGATGCGCTCTGCCAGCCGCGCCGAGCCCAGAGCGAGCCGCTCCTGCTCGTCGCGCTCGACGCCCGCCGGCGCCTCGAGGCGGTCGATCAGCTTCCCGTTGAGCTGGACGATCAGCTGGAACGTGTCGGCCTCGAGCAGCCCGGGGTCGGCGTGGGGCCACGGCTGCTCCCATACGCGCGCCGTGGTGAGGTGCTCGTAGGCCTCGCTGGCCAGATGGGGGGCGAACGGGAAGATCAGCGACGCCGCGGTGGCGAGCGCGAAGCGCAGCTCTTCCTCGCCCTCCCCGGCCGCTCCCCGCTCGCGCTCCGCATAGACGGCGTTGACGAGCTCCATCACGGCGGCGATCGAGGTGTGGGTGGCGAAGCGCTCGCCGAGGTCACGGGTGACCTTGTCGATCGCCCAGTGGGCCTTGCGCCGCAGGGCCCCCGGCTGCCCTGCCGGGTCGGCCGGCTGGCTCGTGGCCGCAGGCAGCTCCGCAGCCGCGCGCCACAGGCGCGAGAGGAAGCGGTGGACGCCCCCGACCCCCGCGTCAGACCAGTCGGCGCCGTCGATCGGGTGGCCGATGAAGAGGATGTAGCAGCGCGCTGTGTCGGCCCCGTAGCGCTCGACGTAGGCCCGCGGGGAGACCACGTTGCCCTTCGACTTGCTCATCTTCGCGCCGTCGCGGGTGACCATGCCTTGCGTGAACAGCCGCGCGAAGGGCTCCTGCACGTCGAGCAGGTCGAGGTCCGCGAGCGCCTTGACGAAGAAGCGCGCGTACATCAGGTGCAGGATCGCGTGCTCGACCCCGCCGATGTACTGGTCGACCGGCATCCACGAGCGCAGCACCTCGCGGTCCCACGGCGACCGGTCGTTGTGCGTGTCGCAGTAGCGCAGGAAGTACCACGAGGAGTCGACGAAGGTGTCCATCGTGTCGGTCTCGCGCTGGGCACGACCGCCGCACGATGGGCAGTCGACGTTGACCCAGTCGTCGGCGGCGGCGAGCGGCGAGCGGCCCTTCGGCGCGTAGTCCTCGACCTCGGGCAGCTCGACGGGCAGTTGGTCGTCGGGGACCTGCACGAGCCCGCAGGCGTCGCAGTGGACGATCGGGATCGGGCAGCCCCAGTAGCGCTGGCGCGAGAGCAGCCAGTCGCGCAGGCGGTAGTTGACCTTCGCCTCCCCCCTGCCCTCGCCGCGCAGCCACTCGACGATCGCCTCGAACGCCTCGCGGTTGTGGATGCCGTCGAAGCGACCGGAGTTGACCATCGGGCCGTCGCCGGCGAAGGCCTGGGCGAGCACGCCCTCCCCACCGCCGATCACCTCGCGGATCTCCAACCCGAACTTCGTCGCGAACGCGTGGTCGCGCTCGTCGTGGGCCGGCACGGCCATGATCGCGCCGGTCCCGTACTCGGCCAGCACGTAGTCGGCGACGAACATCGGCAGCGCCTCGCCGTTGACGGGGTTGGTGACCGTCGCGTCGAGCGCGACGCCGGTCTTGTCGCGATCCTCGGCGCCGCGGTCCTCGGCGGACGCCGTGAGCGCGCGCTCGACGTAGGCGCGCACGTCGGGCGAGTCGCTCAGGCGCAGCACGTCGGGGTGCTCGGGCGCCAGCACGAAGAACGTCGCGCCGAAGAGCGTGTCGGGGCGGGTGGTGAAGACCGGATAGTCGGTGTCGAGCGCGTCGCAGCGGAAGCGCACCTCGGCGCCCTCGGAGCGCCCGATCCAGTTGCGCTGCATCGCGACGACGTTGCTCGGCCAGTCGATCGTCTCCATGTCGTCGAGCAGCCGGTCCGCGTAGGCGGTGATGCGAAAGAACCACTGCTTCAGGGAGCGCAGCTCGACCTCGGCGCCGCAGCGCTCGCAGTGGCCGTCGATCACCTGCTCGTTGGCGAGCACCGTCGCGTCGACGGGGCACCAGTTGACGTTGGCCCGATCGCGGTAGGCGAGGCCGCGCTCGAACAGGCGCAGGAAGATCCACTGCGTCCAGCGGTAGTAGGAGGGATCGCAGGTCGCAAACTCGCGCGACCAGTCGATCGAGACGCCCCAGGAGCGAAACTGGCGGCGGAACTCGTCGATCGACGCAGCGGTCGACTCGCGTGGATGCCGGCCGGTCTTGATCGCGTGGTTCTCGGCCGGCAGCCCGAACGCGTCGTAGCCCATCGGGTGCAGCACGCGGAAGCCGTTGCGCCGGCGAAAGTGCGCTACGGCGTCGCCGACCGCGTAGGTCTTCAGGTGCCCGATGTGGGGCTCGCCCGACGGGTAGGGGAGCATCTCGAGCACGTAGGACCTCGGCCGCTCGTCGGCCTCGTCGGTGACCTCCCAGGTGCGCTCGGCCTCCCAGACGGCCTGCCAGCGCGGCTCGATCTGCTGCGGGTCGTAGCGGTCAGTCATGGCGCCGATGAGGTTACCTGCGCGCAGGGGCGGGTTCGCCTGCGCAGCCTCGCACCGAAGCGCGCGGGCTACCGCGTCGCTGGAAGCCCCAGGTGCTCCCTGGCGGCCTCGCGGCACGCTTGCAGGGCAAAGTGGAGATCCGGTGCGCGTTGCCCGAGGACGCGGGCGGTGCACAGGCGCGGCGTGGGCGCACTGGCCGAGGCGAGCACCCCCGGCACGCGATCGAGCACGCCGGCCAGCGTGCGAGCCAACCCATCGGCTTCCCCCGGCGCGGCAACGTGAAGCGTGCCCACGTAGGAGCAGCCCTCGAGCGGCTCCCCGCCGCCTCGAAGCTCCAGCCCATCGATTGCGACCGGGACGTCGTCGACGAGGATCCGGGTGCGACTCGACAGCAGATCGAACTCGAAGCGCAGTGCCGGTGATGGTCACCGCGTCCACGCGTGGTGGAAGTCGCGGCAGTCCACGTGCGCTCGCGCACCGCGTGCCTCACCCAGGCTGTGACCTCGTCCATGCCATCGCCGTGCATGACCGATGCGAGCAGAGCCGGGGCCCCCTCACGCAGGCGCGCAGCATCGCGCACCATCACCTCGAGGTCGGCGCCGACAGCGGCGGCGAGGTCCGTCTTGTTGATCACGAGCAGCTCTGCGCGCGTAACGCCGGGACCGCCCTTGCGCGGCACCTTGTCGCCGCCCGCGACGTCCACGACGTAGATCGAGGGGTCGACGAGCTCGGGGCTGAAGGACGCTGCCAGGTTGTCGCCGCCGCTCTCCACGAATATGAGCTCGAGCTCGGCGAAGCGCTGCTCGAGACCTTCGACCGCGAGGGCATTCATAGATACGTCGTCCCTGATCGCCGTGTGCGGACACCCGCCGGTCTCGACGCCGACGATCCGCTCGGCCGGCAGGACCCCCGCACGCACGAGGAACTCCGCGTCCTCGCGGGCATAGATGTCATTGGTGACCGTGGCGATCTCGAGCTCGCCGGCGAGCGTGCGGCACAGCTGCGCGATCAGCGCGGTCTTGCCCGAGCCCACCGGTCCGCCGACGCCCAGCTTGAGCGCGCTCATGAGATGAAGAGCCTGACTTCCTGGCGCTCGTGCTGCATCGAGCGGATCTCGAGGCCCGGCGCGAAGGCATGCATGTCATCGCACGCGGTGCATTCGCTGCGCTCCACGGCCGCCAGGACGGCCGGCGCGAGGTTCGCCAGGACGCGCTGGGCGGCGCTCTGGCCAAGCGGGATCAAGTTCTGTCCAGCGGCCACGAGCGCCGCGAGGCTGGTATAGGCGTGCGCGACGAGCGCCTGCCCGAGCGCCACACCCGCCGCAGCCATGACCGACCCGTGAGCCACCGCCAGCCCGCCGGGCGAGCGCCCGCTGCCCACGGCCGGCCCGAACGCATCGAGCAGCGGGCTTTCCAGCGCGAGCGCCTGCGCGGCGACGAGCAGCCTGCCATCCATGGCGCTGCTGGCCGCGCGTGCCTCGGCGCTCAGCTTGGTGGCGTCCAGCTCGGCATCGAGCTCGAGCAGCTCGCCCAGGACGCAGGCGCCATGCGCTCCGCGCAGCGCCACCAGCATTCGAGTCGCCCATCTGAGCGTGCGCGATGAGCCCTCCATTGAGCACGATCTCGGGCCGCACGCCGAAGACCCCGGCCTCCACAGCACCAGGTCGGCCAGCTTGCCGGGCCTGAGCGCAGGCCTTGCCGGTGCCCTCCGTCCCGTCTGGGACAATCGCGTCCGGCATGAGCGCCAACGACTCGACGCGGGCCTCCGATCTCGCCGCCCGGCAGGTCGAGCGCATCGTCGAGGCCGCCCAGCAGGCGGCCACGGGAATCCGCGAGCAGGCGCAGGAGGAGCTCGAGGCCGCGCGGCGCCGCGGCGAGGCCGACCGCGAGCGCGTCGCCGCCGACGCCCGCCGCAGCGCCGAGCGCGAGCTCAACGAGGCGCGCAAGCAGGCGATCAAGCTCGCCGAGGACGCGCGCCGCGAAGCCGAGGCCGTGCTCGTCGACGCCCGGCGCGAAGCCGCCCAGGTGCGCGAGCAGGCCCAGCGGGCGGTTCAGGGCCGCGTCGAGGCGGCCGAGCAGGCGGCGGGCGAGGTGATGGGCGAGGCGGAGGCGCTGTCGGGGGGGATGCACCAGCTCGGGCGCACGCTCGAGGAGCAGGCCAACCGGATGCTGCGCGACGTCCAGGCCGCCCACCGACGGATGCAGGCAGACCTGCGTGTCGGGTCGGGGCCGGCGGGCGCGCGCGCCGAGCCCGCCGGGCCGAGCGAAGCCGCCTCGCGGGTTCCCGAGGCGAGGGATTCCCTCCCGGGCGCACGTCCGGCGCGCCCGCCGCGTGCCCACGAGCCGGCCGTCGGAGCGCGGCCCGAACGCTTCCCTAAACCCCCGCACCAGCGGCCCAACCCCTTCCGGGACCCCGAAGCTCCCCCCCGGGGCGAGAACGAAGAATAGTT
>JBPCPD010000203.1:0-2565 GCA_050999535.1 Thermoleophilaceae bacterium | reverse complement strand
TCGCCTCGGTGAAGGCGTAGAGCAGCTTCGCGCCGTGGCGGATGATCCCGCCCCACTCCTGGCTCGTGCCGGGCAGGAAGCCGGGCACGTCGGTGAAGGTGACGATCGGGATGTTGAAGGCGTCGCAAAAGCGCACGAAGCGCGCGGCCTTCTCGCTCGCGTCGATGTCGAGCACGCCCGCCATCTGCGCGGGCTGGTTGCCGACCAGCCCGACGGGCCGGCCGCCGAGGCGCGCGAAGCCGATGACGATGTTCTTGGCGAAGTGCTCCTGGACCTCGAAGAGGTCGCCGTCGTCGACGATCCTGGTAACGACGTCGCGCATGTCGTAGGGCTTGTTCGGGCTGTCTGGCACGATCGAGTCGAGCTCGGGGTCACGGCGGTCGTGGGGGTCGCCGGAGTCCATCCGCGGCGGGACCTCGAGATTGTTCTGCGGCAGGAACGACATCAGGTAGCGCGCGTCCTCGAGGCATGCCTGCTCGTCCTCGGAGGCGAAGTGCGCCACGCCCGACTTGCTGTTGTGGGTCATCGCCCCGCCGAGGTCCTCGAACTCGACCTCCTCGCCGGTGACCGTCTTGATCACGTCGGGGCCCGTGATGAACATGTGCGAGGTCTGCTTGACCATGAAGATGAAGTCGGTCATCGCCGGTGAGTAGACGGCGCCGCCCGCGCACGGGCCCATGATCAGCGAGATCTGCGGGATCACGCCCGAGCACTGGACGTTGCGCACGAACACGTCGCCGTAGGCGCCGAGCGAGACGACCCCCTCCTGGATGCGCGCGCCGCCGGAGTCGTTGATGCCGATCACCGGGCACCCGATCTTGGCCGCCAGGTCCATGATCTTGCACATCTTTTCGGCCATCACCTCGCCCAGCGAGCCGCCGAAGACCGTGAAGTCCTGGCTGAAGACGCACACCGGGCGGCCCTCGATCGTGCCGTGGCCGGTCACGACCGCGTCGCCCCAAGGGCGGTTCTTGTGCATCTCGAAGTCGGTCGTGCGGTGGCGGACGAAGGTGTCGAGCTCCTGGAAGCTGCCGCGGTCGAGCAGCTTCTCGATCCGCTCGCGGGCGGTCAGCTTGCCCTTCTCGTGCTGCTTGTCCTCCGCCTTGGGGTTGGCGTGGGTCGCCTGCTCGCGCAGCTCGGTCAGCTGAGCGAGCTTCTCCGCGTAGGTTTCGGCGGCGCGGTGGCGCATGCGGGCGGGGAGGTTACCCCCGCCGCCGTCCCGGGCGCGTGCTGTTGGTCGGCTCGTCCCGCCGGGCTCACATCGGGCGCTACCGCTCCGGATACGACGGCAGCCGCCCACCGGCACGCCGCAGGACCGCCGCGTAGAGCTCGCGCGCCTTCGCCGGATGCGCGCCGGCCACGTCGCGCCGCTCGCCCGGGTCGGCGCGCGTGTCGTAGAGGCGCAGCCGGCGGCCGCGGTTGTCGCCGATCAGCGTCCAGCGGCTGCTGCGCACGTAGAAGTGGTTGGCGTAGCCGCCGTAGGCGTATGCCCGCCGCGGCGGGCGCCGGCCGCCGAAGACCGGCGAGAGATCGGCGCCGGTCATGCTCCTCGGGGCGCGCACGCCCACGAGCGAGAGGATCGTCGGCGCGATGTCGTGCGTCGAGGCCGGGAAGCGGCTGGCCCGCCCGCCCCGCCTGCCCTCGGGATGCACGATCGTCAGCGGCACGCGCGTCAGCGCGGGGTGCAGCTGGGTCCCGAGCTTCCCCGTGTAGCCGTGCTCGCCGAGCAGGTAGCCGTGGTCGCCGACCAGCACGATCGCCGTCTCGCGGTCGAGGCGAAGCTCGCGCAGCCGGTCGAGGAAGACGCCGAGCCAGCGGTCGGTGAGCGTGACCTCGGCGGCGTAGAGCGCGCGCATCCGCGCCAGCAGCCGCCGGCGGTCGTACCCGCGCAGGTAGCTCCGCGCCTGTGCGTAGTAGGGGTAGGACGGCTCGCGCCCGCGGTAGTCGGGGTCGCCGTAGAGATCGGCGCCGCGGCGGCGTCCACGGCTCGTGCGCCTGAAAGGTGTCGAGCACGAGCGCGAACGGTCGCCGGGCCGCGCCCTGCTCGAGCAGCGCGACGCCGTCGCCGAACACGCGCGCGGCGAACGAGCGGGTCTCGTCTTGCTGGTAGCCGCCGTTGGAGAGGTAGCGCTTGAGGCGGTCGCGGCTCTTGCCGTTCTCGATCGAGGGGTGCAGCCAGTGGCGCAGCTCGCGCTCCGAGACGCCGGTCGCGCGGCCGCGGACCTGGCCGCCGCGGCGGGCGAAGGCGTCGAAGCTCGCGCGGAAGCGCTCGTAGGGGGAGGAGAAGCCGATGAAGGGGTTGTCGGTGGCGTAGGCGTCCCAGTAGCCGGCGCGGCCCAGCGTCGTGGTGAGCGAGGTCGAGAGCCGGTCGAGCGGCTCCCAGCCGGGCTCGTCGATCAGACCGGGGTAGTCGCGCCAGCAGCGGAACGGGAACTGCCTGCGCACCTGCAGCAGCGAGTTGTGCGCCGGGATCGTCGGCGCGATGTCGTGCGTCGAGGCCGGGAAGCGGCTGGCCCGCCCGCCCCGCCTGCCCTCGGGATGCACGATCGTCAGCGGCACGCGCGT
>JBPCPD010000194.1:0-6192 GCA_050999535.1 Thermoleophilaceae bacterium | reverse complement strand
CCCGCGATCGGGGCGGGCGCCGGCTGCTGAGCACCGATCGCCGGAACGGGCGCGGCGGTCTCCGGCTGCTGGGCGGCTGCCGGGGCGGAGAGGGCGCCGAGCGCCAGCAGGGACAGAGTCGGGGTAGCCATCCTAGAACGCGCCATGTCGCGCGCCACTGTACCCACAGCGAAGGTCCGGCGGAACCCTCGCAGCGGATCACCCGCAGCGCCAAGGGCCGGGGACCCGGCTCAGGCCGGGAGGGGCCGCGGCGCGCGGGGCAGCAGCCGCGGGGCGAGCACGCAGGCCAGCAGCACCAGCGGGCCCGCCACGACGGAGACCTGCCAGCCGCCGTCCGCCTGGGCCGCGTAGGCGACCGTGTTGTTGAACGCGTGCATGCCGATGGCCGGCAGCAGCGAGCCGGTGCGCTCGTAGACGAGGCAGAAGAGGAACCCGAGCAGGGCCAGCGGCGGGATCAGCAGCAGCCCCTCGGCGCTCTCGAAGCTGTAGTGGATGACCCCGAACAGCGCGCCGTTGATTCCGGCGGCGAGCCAGATGCCCAGCCGCGAGCGCAGCGCGCCGTAGAGGAAGCCGCGGAAGAACACCTCCTCGACGACGGGCGCGACGGCGATCACCATCGCGCCCGCGACGATCAGCCCGAGCGTGCCCTGGTCACCGCCGAGCGCCTCGACGGTGCCCTGCTCCGCGTCGGGCTGGATGTAAGAGCCATAGAGGGCGGTGACGACGTAGAAGACGAGCATCCCCAGCGCGGCCCAGCCCGGCGCCGGCCCCAGCTCGGTGCCCCGCAGGCCGAAGTGCCACGCGCGCGGGCGCTCGATGCGGCTCGCGAGCAGCAGCGCGACGCCGACGAACCAGCCCCCCTGGACCAGCGTCGCGACGATCACGAACGTCGCCGATATCTCGGTCTCCCGAGCACCGGCCTCGGCGGTGGCACCGCTGAGCGCGGCGAGCGCGGCGAGCAGGAGCAGCGGGCCGGGTCCGATCGCGAACCCGAGCATCCCCAGCCATGCCGGCCAGCGCGGCCGGCCCGTGACGCCGGCGGGCAACTCGGGGCGCTCGGGCGGCGCGGGAGTGGGACCGGACGCCATTCGAACCTAGAGTAGGGGTGCGAGACCGGCCAGCGACGTGATCGACTCCACGCCCGGCGGCGCCGGTCTCTCACCGCGCCGGATCAGGATCGGCCGGATCGCGGCGGCTCGGGCGCCCTCGACGTCGTGCTCGGCCGAGTCGCCGACGTGGACCGCCGCCCGCGCGGTCGTGCCCGCGAGCGCGAGCCCCGCCAGCAGCGGCGCCGGGTCGGGCTTGGCCGCTCCGGCCTGCGCCGAGGATACGGCCCCGTCGAGGAGATCGAGCAGCCCCGCGCGCTTCAGCCAGTGGCTCAGAGCGGCGTCCCAGTTGCTGACGACCACGAGCCTGAGGCCCCGCCCACGCAGTCGGGTCAGCGCCGGTACGACGTCGTCGAACGGCGTGAACTCGAGCGCCTCGAGCATCGCCGCTCGCACCTGCGCATGCGCGAGCGCGGGGTCGGCGAGCGCGGCGCGCATGACCTGCGCGCAGTCGTCTCGCAGACGCTCCAGGCCCTGCTCGTCACCCTCGAGGTGGTGGGCGCGGTAGTACGCGATCTCCGCACCGAAGGCGTGCTCGGCGGCGGGCAGCCCGACGTCGACCCCGGTGCGCTGCATCAGCGCAGCCCGCAATGCCGGCCCCGGTGCCTCGAGGCGCACGAGCGTGCCGAGCGCGTCGAGCAGCACCGCACGGATCGCGCTCACGAGACGAAGCGCCAGGTCGCGAACTGGGCCACCGCGAGCCCGAGCAGCACGGCGAAGGTCGCCGCGACGTGCACGGTCGCCCGGCGGCGCTCGCAGACCAGCGCCAGCCACATGAAGATCGGGAACAGCACGGTGACGAAGCGCGGGAGCGACATCAGCGGCTGGGCATCGACGGGATGGGAGAGCGCGAGCGCGAGCGAGGTCGCCGTCCAGGCGCCGTAGGCCGCGGGCAGCCGGCGCACCACGCCGACGGTGGCCGCGACCGCGAAGACCAGCGTCACCAGCAGCGCGAGGTCCAGCGCTGCGATCCGTGCCGGGCCGCCGATCGGGCTCGGCGCCGCGCCAGGGGCGCCTCCGAGCAGCAACCAGGCCCCCTCGACACCCGCCCGCACGCCCTCCCAGGCGCCGGCGAGTGGACCCGCGAGCTCGCGTCCCCAGAGCTCCTGGGCCGAGACGAAGGCGAGCGGATCGCCGTGCCCCGCGGCGAGCGCCAGCGCGTAGGCGAGCATCCCGCCGGGGGCGAGCGCCAGCCAGGCGATGTCGCGGCGCGGGCGGTGGCGCGGGCGCAGCCGGCGGGCAACGGTCACGTCAGGGCGCGCGCGGCGCGGCCCGTAGAGGTAGATGACGAGCAGCGGAATCAGCAGCAGCAACCCGGCGCTGCGCGTCGCCGAGGCCCCTGCGCCGGCCAGCCCCGCGAGCGCGAAACGGTCCTGACGCGCGGCGAGAAAGGCGCCGACCGCCAAGAGCAGGAAAAGGCTCTCCGAGTAGGGCGCCCCGAGGAACAGCGAGGCCGGGAAGACGCACAGCAGCAGCACGGTCGAGCGGGCGACCGAGGGGCCGAGCTCCAGCACCGTCAGCCGGTGCAGCAGCACCAGCGCGCCCAGCAGCGCGGCGAGCGAGACCAGGTACGCCGCCAACAACGACGCCGCCGGCGAGCCGCCCGCGAGCTCGCCGAGACCGCGTACGAGCAGTGGATAGAGCGGGAAGAAGGCGGTGCGGGCGTCGTCGCCCGCCGGGTAGCCCGAGGCCGCGATGTCGAGGTACCAGGCGGCGTCCCAGCGTGCGAGCGGTGCCAGCAGCGCGTCGCCGGTCTCGCCCAGTGGGTGGGTCAGCGACGGGCGGTCGAAGCGCTCGGCGTTGGCCGCCCCCAAGCCGTCGCCGCCCATCAGCGCCGCGGCCACGACGGCAATCGCGATGATCGCCAGCCGGCTCACCGCCCAGGCCGGCATGGCCGCCCGCAGCGAGCCGTCAGCGCTGCGCACGCGGCGCCGGAGCGGGAGCTCGCGGGCCGGTGGCGTCTGGATAGCCTCGTGCGCCATGACCGCGCCCGATGCAATCACGATCGCCTCGTTCGTGAGCGACTACAAGGCCGAGATCACCGCCGTGATGACGGTCGTGCTCGCGCTCGCGCTCGCCAGGGCGATCGACCACGCGCTCGACCGGCGTGCCCATCGCACGGTGCAGGCGGTCGCCGGGCGCCAGCTCTCGGCGGTCGCCGACACCCGCCTGCGCCTGGTCAGGCGGCTGATCTTCGCGATCATCATCGTGATCGGCATCGCGCTCGCGCTGGCGCAGTTCGGCACGATCCGCCGGCTGGCCACGGGCGTGCTCGCCTCCTCGGCGCTGCTCGGCCTGGTCGTCGGCTTCGCGGCGCGCCAGACGCTCGCGAACGCGATCGCCGGGATCATGCTCGTGATCAGCCAGCCGATCCGGATCGGCGACCTGGTGACCTTCGAGGAGGAGACCGGCGAGGTCGAGGACGTGCGCCTGACCTACACACACATCCGGTGCCCGGACGGCCGCCGGCTGATCGTGCCCAACGAGCGCCTCGCGCAGACCGCGATCGAGAACCACACGCTGGTCGATCCGCGCATCCAGGTCGAGATCTGGGTCTGGATCCCGCCCGACGCAGACGCGACGCTGGCGGCCGAGCTGCTGGCCGGACCCGAGGGAGTGGAGGCGAGCGTCGCCGAGTCCGACAGGGACGCCACGAAGCTCTCCGTGACCGTCTGGGCCGCCTCCGCGGGCGAGCGTGCAGGAGTGGCAGCGCGCCTGAGAAAGGAGAGCCTGCACCGCCTGCGCGAGGCTGGGCTATCCTCGAAGGTCCCCGGGTAGCGCTCCGAAGTCCAACGGGCTGCCCGGCGATTCCCCACGGGGGCACGCCCATGACCTATCGCCAGCGAAAGCAGCGTCGTGATCGCAACCGCGGAAACCACCGCGGGCGCTCGGCCGTGTTCGGCTTCGGCCTGATCGTCAGCGTGCTCGCGATCGGCGTGCTGTCGGTCGCCGGCTACGTCATCGCAGTCGCGGCGACGGGCCCCGAGCTGTCCGAGCTCAAGCCCCAGGACAAGGGCGCCACCTCGGTCATCTTCGCCGCGGACGGCTCGCGGCTGGGCTACGTGCAGTCGGACGAGATCCGTACGCCGTTGCCGTGGAAGGATATGCCGCTCGACGTGCGCCGGGCGGTCGTGGCGATCGAGGACGAGCGCTTCTACAAGCACGAAGGGGTGGACTACGGCGCGATCGTGCGCGCTGGGGTCAAGAACATCGAGTCGGGCAGCAACGTCCAGGGCGGCTCGACGATCACCCAGCAGCTCGTGCGCGCGCTCTACATCGACGATCCGCAGCAGACCTACACGCGCAAGATCCGTGAGGCCAAGCTGGCCTCCGAGCTCGAGCAGGAGCATTCGAAGACATGGATCCTGCAGAACTACCTCAACGACGTGCCGTTCGGCACCGTCGGCGGGCGCACGGCGATCGGCATCGAGTCGGCCGCGGAGACCTTCTTCGACAAGCACGCCCGCGACCTGACCCTCGCCGAGTCGGCGACGCTCGCGGGTCTGCCCCAGGCGCCCTCGCAGTACAACCCCTTCCGCAACCCGTCCGCCGCGCTGGAGCGTCGCAACGAGGTGCTCACCAAGATGGCCGAGAACCGGCACATCACCCGCGCCGAGGCCGTCGAGGCCGCCGGCGAGCCGCTCAACGTGCGGCGCGGCACCCGCTACACCGACCGTCGCGAGCCCTACTTCTTCGACTACGTGCAGGAACGGTTGATCGAGCAGTACGGCGTCGGCGTCTACCGCCGCGGCGGGCTCAAGGTCCACACGACGATCGACCCGAAGAAGCAGGACCAGGCGCGCGCGGCGATCGACTCCTACTACGCCGATCCCGCAGGTCCGAGCTCGGCAATCGTCTCGATCGATCCCAACGACGGCGAGATCAAGGCGATGGCCTCGAGCGGCGAGTACTCCGACCGCACGTTCAACCTCGCCGCCCAGGGACACCGCCAGCCGGGCTCGGCCTTCAAGACGATGGTGCTGACAGCCGCGATCCGCGAGGGCATCGACCCGGACTCGACCTACTACACCTCCAAGCCGCTGAGCATCGACGACCCCAAGTACGGGCCGTGGGAGGTCAAGACCTTCGGCGGCACCTATTCCGGCTCGCAGAGCCTCACCGCCGCGACGCTCGCCTCCGACAACTCGATCTACGCCCAGCTGATCCTCGACGTCGGACCCGACAAGGTCTGCGAGACGGCGAAGCTGCTCGGGATCACGACCAAGCTCGACTGCTATCCCGCGGAGGGGCTCGGCGGCCTGCGCCTTGGCGTCACCCCGCTCGAGATGTCGAGCGCTTACGCGACGCTGGCCGCCGGCGGCATGCGCCACCGGCCGACCGCGATCGACCGGGTCGTCTTCCCCGACGGCAAGAGCGACGAGACGATGGGCGCCGACAACGGCAAGCGCGTGATATCCGAGGGCGAGGCCTACGAGGTCACGCAGATCCTCGAGCAGAACGTCCAGTCGGGAACCGGCACCGCGGCCAACTACAACTGTCCGGCCGCCGGCAAGACCGGCACCACCGACGAGGGCAAGGACGCGTGGTTCGTCGGCTACACGACCAAGCTCTCGAGTGCCGTGTGGGTCGGCTACCCCGACGCGGGCGTCGCGATGCCCGGCGCCCAGGGCGGCACGCTGGCCGCGCCCGTCTGGCACGACTTCATGTCCCCGGCCAGCGAAGGCGACTGCTCCGACTTCGAGGTGCCCGACACGCTCGCGGAGCTGTCGGCGGGCGACGGCGAGTACTCGACCTCGTCGGGCTCATCGGGCTATGACGACGGCTACTCCGACGACGGCTCGACCTATGACGAGGGCTACTACGACGACGGGACCCCGTACGAGGCCCCGGCCGAGGAGGACTCGACCGGCGGTGGCGACGACTCGCAGGGCTATGACCCGCGCTCGTACGACTCACCGCCTCAGGTCGCGCCCGTACCGGAGAACGCGCCCGTGCCCGTACCCGAGAACGCGCCCGTGCCCCAGGACGGTGGCGCGGTGGCCCCCGACGGCTGAGTCCGTGGCGGCGATCAGCCGCCGCGGCGGCCGAGCGCGCTGACCGTCGCGACGTAGGCGAGCTCGACGAG
>JBPCPD010000114.1:0-6187 GCA_050999535.1 Thermoleophilaceae bacterium | reverse complement strand
GGCGTGTCGAGCCGGTCCTTGACCTCGGACCACAGGTTGGCGCCTCGCAGCGAGCGCTCCACCAGGTCGTCGAGGTCGGCTTTCTTCATCTTTCGGTTGTTGAGCCGCATGCCGGCGGCGACATTGTCGTAGATCGACATGGTCGGGAACGGGTTCGGGCTCTGGAAGACCATCCCCACCTGGCGGCGGACCATGACGGGATCGACCCCCGGGGCGTAGATGTCCTGCTCGTCCAGGGTCACGCTGCCGTCGACCCGGGCGCCCTCCACGAGCTCGTGCATGCGGTTCAGCGACCGCAGGAAGGTCGACTTGCCGCATCCCGACGACCCGATCAGAGCGGTCACCTTGTTCGGCTCCATCGTCATCGACACGCCCTGCACGGCGTGGAAGGACCCGTAGTAGATGTCGAGGTCGGACACCGCGAAGCGCTTTGCCGTGCTGGTCACGCTGGTGACCTTATGCGCATCGCCTTCCGTCGCCGATTGGGTGACCGGTGACTCGCTCGCCGGTGGCTTGCTCGCCGGCGCCTTGCTCGTGATTGGCTTGCTGGCAGTTGGGTCGGCCATCACTAGGCGGTCCTCGTTCCGTATCGGTTGGAGATCAGGCGGGCGACGAGGCTCAGGGCCATGACGATCACGATCAGCGTGAGCGCCGCTCCCCATGCCCGGTCGATGTAGGGATCCTTGGGCACGCCCGGGTTCGAGTACTCGTTGAAGGCGAAGACGGCGAGGTTCTGCATCCGCCCGTCGAACGGGTTGGTGTTGGTCGACGTGAGCACCCCGGTGGTGACCAGCAGCGGCGCCGTCTCCCCGACGATCCGCGCGACGGCGAGCATCACCCCGCTCACGATGCCGACGAACGAGGTGGGAAGGACGACCTTCACGATCGTCCGCCACTTGGATACGCCGAGCGCGTAGGCGGCCTCGCGCAGGCCGTTGGGCACGACCCGCAGCATCTCCTCGGTGGAGCGAACGACGATCGGGATCATCAGCACCGAGAGCGCGATTGCGCCCATGACTCCCAGCCGGATTCCCGGACCGAAGAAGATCACGAACAGCGCGTAGGCGAACAGTCCGGCGACGATCGAGGGGATGCCGGTCATCACGTCGACGAAGAAGGTGAGCGCTCGGCGCAGCCGCCCGCGCCCGTACTCGTGCAGGTAGATGGCGGCCATGACGCCGATCGGGACGGAGAAGGCGGTGGCGAGCCCCGTTATCAAGAGCGTTCCCGTGATGGCGTGCGCGATCCCGCCCCCCTCGCCAACGACGCCACGCATCGATTCGGTGAAGAACGCCAGGTCGAAGCGCACGAGCCCGTTGGAGGCCACGGTGTACAGCAGGGACACCAGCGGCACGAGCGCGATCACGAACGCGGACGACACGGCGATGGTCACCAGCCGATCGGTCGCCTTGCGTGGGCCCTCGACGGCGCGCGCCCATGCGTAGATGCCGACGCTCGAAGCGGCAAGCGCGAGCGCCGCGAGCAGCACCACGTTGAACGAGCCGAGGATCGCCAGCACGCCGCCGATCACGACGACGGCGCCGGCGACGACCGCCCCGGCACCCCAGCGGGGCAACGACCCGCCGACGAGCGAGACCCTCGGCAGCGAAGGAGCGTCGACCCGTGGCCTGCCGGGCTTGGGCTGGACCTGGGCGTCCGTCACTTCGCCGGCCTGCTCAGGGCGCTCAGCCCTGCGCTCGCGCTCGCGCTGCGGACCCTTGAGCACGGGGTGCTCATCAGTTCGCTCCCGAGAAGTCGGCACGCCGGTTGATTATCACTCGTGCCGCCATGTTGACGACCAGCGTGAGGGCGAAGAGTACGAGCCCCGATGCGATCAGGGCGTTCACCGCGAGTCCGGAGGACTCGGGAAAGTCGAGCGCGATGTTCGCGGCGATCGTCGCCGGGTTGCCCGAGCTGATCAGGTTGAACGTGATAGCGCCGGATGCGGAGAGGATGATCGGCACCGCCATCGTCTCGCCCAGCGCTCGACCGAGGCCCAGCATCGAGGCGCTGATCGCCGCCGACTTCCCGAACGGCAGAACCGCCGTGCGGATCATCTCCCAACGTGTGGCCCCCAGCGCCAGTGCACCTTCCCTGTGCGCCTTGGGCGTCTGCGCGAACACCTCACGGGTGACAGCGGTGATGATCGGCAGGATCATCACCGCGAGCACGACGCCGACGACCAGCATCGTCCTCCCGGTAGCGGACGCCGGCCCCTCGAAGAACGGGAGAAAGCCGAGGTTGGCCTCGAGCCACTGCGACACGCCGACAGAGGCCGGCCCGAGCACCGCGATGCCCCATAGTCCATAGACGACGCTCGGCACCGCGGCGAGCAGGTCGATCAGGTAGCCGAGCGTGTGCGCCAGCCGGCGCGGGGCGTAGTGGGTGATGAACACGGCGATCGCGACCGCAAACGGGATGGCCAGCACGACGGCGATCGCGGCGGCGACCACGGTGCCGAAGGCCAGCGGCAGGACGAACTCGACGAGGCCCTCGCCGCCGGGGAGCTCCTCGGCCGATGCCCGGAGGGCAGGCCAGGCCTCGGAGAGCAGGAAGATCGCGACGCCCGCGAGCAGCGCCAGGATCAGCGCCCCGGCTCCGGTCGCGGCGCCCGAGAAGAGCGAGTCGCCGAGCCGCCGCGGCGCCTTGGGCGGTGGGGCGGCGGGTTCGGGCGTGGGGCTCGTCTCGATGCTCAACTGTGCTCCTTGGATCGGTTGGGCGAACGCGCGAGCGTCCGACGCGGGCAGGTCCGGGAGGTCACCACGTGGGTGGCCTCCCGGACCGGATGCCCGGGCGGGCAGCCGGCTCGAGCCGGCTCGTTCCCCGCGATGCTAACCCGCTCCCCCGCCGCCGATGGCGTCGACCGCCGGCTGGACCTGCTCGCGCAGCCCGTCGGAGAGCGGCGCGGAGCCGGCCGCCTCGGCGGCGGCATCCTGGCCCTCGGGGCTGACGATGTAGCTCACGTACTCGCCCGCGACCTCGCCGGTCTCGGCCGAGTCGTATTGCGTGCAGGCGATCAGGTAGGAGACCAGCGTGATCGGGTAGGTCCCGGACTCGGTGGTGTCGCGGGCGAGGTCGAAGGCGAAGACGTTCTCGCCGCCCTCCCCGGCCCGCTCGGAGGCCTCCACGACCGCCGCCGCCGCCTCTGGCGAGGGCTCCACGAACTCCCCGCCGACGTCGATGGTCGCGACGCTGTTGTCACCGACCTGGCTGGCGTCGGCGTAGCCGATCGTGCCGTCACCGGCCTCGATGGCCTCGATCACGCCGGATGTCCCGTCGGCGGCCTCACCGCCCTCGACCGGCCAGTCGCCGCTGACCTCGAAGGTCCAGACGTCCGGTACCACCTGGGCCATGTAGTCGACGAAGTTCTCGGTCGTGCCCGACTCGTCCGAGCGGTTGACCGGAGTGATCCGCGTGTCGGGCAGCTCGGCGTCGGGGTTGTCCTTGGCGATCGCCTCGTCGTCCCACTTGGTGATGTCCTGCTTGAAGATACCGGCGAGCGTCTCCGGCGAGAGCCTGAGCTCCTCGACGCCCTCGAGGTTGTAGACGATCGCGATCGGCGAGATGTAGGCGGGGACCTCCACGAGCTGGTCCGGCCCACCGCAGCGCTCCTGGGCGCCCATCAACTCTTCGCCCTCGAGCGCGTCGTCGCTGCCCGCATAGGCGGAGCCGCCTGCGATGAACTGCTCACGGCCGCCGCCGGAGCCGACGGGGTCGTAGGAGATCGTCACCTCGGGGTTGTCCTCCTGGAAGCCGGCGATCCAGCTCTGCTGGGCGGCGTCCTGCGAGCTTGCACCGGCGCCGGCGATTTCGCCCGACAAACCGCCGCCGCCCTCTCCGTCGCCGCCGCATGCCGCGACGCCCAGTGCCAGCACGAGCGCGCTGGCCGAGACGGCCACCATTCGCTTCTTCACGCGAGTCTCCCTGATCGATTTCATTGACGGCGGCGACGTTCGCACGGGCTGTGCCGCAGTCTGTTGCCGAGTTGTCGCGCGGATGTGAAAACGATGTGAAAGGCGGTCAGTGGTTCCGCGGGCCGGCGCCGGCCGGGGGCTCGAGCTCGAAGCGGTAGCCGAAGCCGAAGTGCGTGTGGATGCAGCGACGGTCGGGCAGCGCCTGCTCGAGCTTGTGGCGCAGCTTGCCCACGTAGACGTCGACGGAGCGGTCGGACTTCTGGTAGCGCTCGCCCCAGACCGCGCCGAAGAGCTCCTCGCGGCTGACGATCCTCCCCGCCCGCGCCACCAGCGCGCTCAGCAGCTCGAGCTCGCGGGCGGTCAGGTCGAGCGGACGCCCCGCGGCGGTCGCGCGGAACTCGTGCGGTCTGACCTCGAGCTCGCCCGCGCGCAGCGTGTTGACGTCGGTTGCCGCCTCCATCCCCGGCAACGGTCCCACCCGGGCGGCGAAAACCCGTTATATGCGCGTGATCGTCCTGTGAAGAAGCTGTAAAGGTGCGTAATCAGGGTGGAGAAGTGGCGTATGCTTGCTCGGCAGGGGGGTCTTGGCGCCGTCACCGCGAGCGTCCGGCCCCGGCAGGAACCCGGTAGCGATCTTGAGCCCCACCGACTCCGGCACGACGCGCCTCGCGATCCTCGATTCCGATTCGGGGTTCGTCCGCGTGCTGGTCAATCGCCTCGAGTCCAACGGCTGGCAGTACCGCCGCCTCGAGGCCGCGCCGCGGATCGAGGAGTTCGTCGCGATGCGCGTCAACGCGCTCGTCGTCGACCTCGCGCTGCTCGGCCCCGGGGCGTGGGAGTTCCTCGAGCGCCTCGCGCACGCCATGCCCGGCCTCGGCGTCGTCGTCTGCACGGGACGCTCGACGGTCTCGCAGCGCGTGCGCGGCCTGCGCCTGGGCGCCGACGACTGGGTCAGCAAGCCCTGTCACCCGGAGGAGGTGCTCGCCCGTGTCGAGGCCGTCGTGCGCCGGCACAAGCACGCCACCGGGCGCGAGCAGGGCGGCCCCGTGACCGCCGGCGAGCTCGAGATCCGCGCCGATCGGTTCCAGGCCTTCGCGGGCCGGCGCAGCGCCGACCTGACCCGGCGTGAGTTCGAGGTGCTCCAGCTGCTCGCCTCCGCCGAGGGCAGGGTGCTCCAGCGCGAGGAGATCTACCAGCAGGTGTGGGGCTACACGATGGCCCACGGCGACCGCTCGGTCGACGTCTTCATCCGCAAGGTCCGCCAGAAGCTCGAGCAGGCCTCGCCGACGTGGCAGTACATCCACACCCACTTCGGCGTCGGCTACCGCTTCGACCCGATCGGCCGCGACGGCGCGGCGCTAGGCGACCAGAGCGGCGGCGCTGGGGATCCCGCGCGCGAGCAGGCGGCGCGGGCCGCCGGCGATCCGCAGCTCGCAGAGACCGGCGTCGGCGCCGGCTTCGCGAAGACGAGCGCGGGCCTGGCCCAGTAGCGGCGGCCGCGTCGGTCCGTGCGCGTCCGAGCTGACGACGCTGATCAGCCCCTCGCCGATCAGTCGCAGCGCGGCGTCGTTGGCGCTCTCGCCGTGCGCGCCGGTGATCGACTGCGCGTTGACCTGGGCGAGCGCGCCCAGCGCGAGCTCGCGCCGCAGGCCCATCGCCCCGTCGAGTGTCGCGTCGGCGCTGCGCTCGGGGTGGGCCACCAGGACGCCGAAGCCGCGGTCGCGCAGCTCGTCGGTCGCCTCGTGAAAGACGTCGGAGATGGCCTCGAAGGGCGCCTCGACGAGCAGCCACCGTCCGCTGGTGGGACCCTGCGCGACGGAGTCGAGCTCGCGCTGGGACAGGCGCCCGACCATGTCGTGGCCGAGCTCGGCGCCGCGGCGCAGCGTGATCGGGATGCCGGCCGTGTCGGCCGCCTCCTGAAGCGCGCGGACGTGGTCATCGAGGTCACTGACGTCGGTGACGAAGTCCGTGCGCACGTGGGGCGTCGCGACCACGACGCCGGTTCCGTCGGCGACCGCGAGGCGCAGCAGCTCAAGGCTCTCCTCGACCTCGCTCGGGCCGTCGTCGAGTCCCGGGAGGGCGTGGAAGTGCAGCTCGGCGCCGCTGGGGACGTTTCGCACGATACACCGAGATTCGACCCCTGAGCAGGGAATCTCGTCACCATCGCGTTACGCGGGCGTTGCGTTGGTGTGAATCGGCATATGGAGCGGGCGCGGTCGCGCCGGAGCGGCGTTGCCATACTCGGAGCGATGCCGGGCACGCCCTTCAGCGCC
>JBPCPD010000032.1:0-12532 GCA_050999535.1 Thermoleophilaceae bacterium | reverse complement strand
ACGCCTGATCTGCTCGAACTGCTCCACTCTGGATCCCACTCTCTGCCAGCCCCCGATCCCCGCTCGAAGAGCGCAAGATCCTCAGCCGACCATCGGTCGAGGTGGGGCCAGTTCAGACCGTCGCAGTTGGGCCAGTTCAGACCGTCGTTCCTAGGCCGGGCTCGGAGGAGACGTAGGCCGCGAGCTCGACCGCGCGCTCGTGCGACTCGACGTCGATCATGTACCAGCCCGCCACGATCGCTGGTCTCGGGCAGCGGGCCGTCACTGGTGACTGGCGCGGCGTCCGGGCCGCCGTAGCGCACCCAGGTGCGCGCCGGCGTGAGCGCCTGCGCGTCGACGTTACTCGCCGTTTCCCTCGAGCAGCTCGCTGACGTGCCTGAGGAAGGCCATGTGCGCCTCCACGTCCTCGGGGGCCCACTGGCCCATCGGGGGCACGGAACGGTGCGGCTCCGGGCCGCCGCGGTAGTGCTTGAGGAGCAGGTACTTCGGCATGTGGTCTCCTGGTGTCGTGGGCCGCGCCTGTCGTGGCCCTTCACCTGGTGAGCGGAGCCGGTCAGAGCTTCTCGACATGGAACCACTCATCTAGCTCCGAGACCGTCGCGTAGGGGGGACCTCAGCGGAGGTCGTTCAGGTGATCGCAAACCGCCACATCAGCGCGCCGAACCCGCGCGGCGAGGAGCGCAGCATCCTGCTGATCGGCGAGAGCGATGGCGGACGCTTGTGCGATCCCGTTGGCCCCAACGGACGATCCGACGACCTGGCGGCCGGCGACGGCGTTCGACTCCTCGCGGCATCAACGGACGGTCTTCCGCCGACGAGCCCGATAGGCCATCATGGGAGCATGAAAGCCGAAGACTTCGACCCGATCGACGAGCAGGCCGCGGAGGTTCACGACGGCCATCCGGTTGAGCTGGTCGTCTCTGTCCGGCTCGATCCGGAGGAATCGCGGCTCCTGAGCGAGCTCGCCGACGCCGAGGGCGCCGACCCGCCCTGCGACGATGGGCGCTGCGCTGCGTCACTACGCCGCCGCGGAGTCGTAGCGAGCCTCGCGCTGAGCCTCAGCCCACCCACGCGCCGTCAGAGGCGGCGATGCAGGCGGTCGAGAACTGAAAAGTTCCCGCCCTCGGCGAGCCACTCGACAGAGAGGATCTCACCGTGCTCGGGAATGTCGAGCGGGAGCATCCGCGCGTCGATCGCGTCGAGCGCGCGCATGAGCCGCTGGAGGTTGTCGGCGCTCGGCTCCGGAGTGATGGCAGCGTCCCGCTCGTGAAGGGGGTTGTGTCATCCGCGGCGTGCGTCACGCTGGTGCGATGGGGTCGAAGGTCGCTGTGCCGAGCGAGATCGCGGCTGCCGCGGTCGACAGGCTGCGGGCGCTGACGGGCGCGCCCGACGCGGCGTTCCGGCCCGACCAGCTCGAGGCGATCACGGACCTGGTGGCCGCCCGGGCGCGGGTGCTGTGCGTACAGCGGACCGGCTGGGGCAAGTCGGCCGTCTACTTCGTCGCCACGGCGCTGCTGCGCGAGGCGGGCGCCGGACCGACTCTGATCGTGAGCCCGCTCCTGGCGCTGATGCGCAACCAGATCACGGCCGCGCAGCGCCTGGGGCTCCGGGCGACCACGGTCAACTCGACCAACCGCGACGACTGGGTCGAGATCCGCCGGCAGCTGGCCGACGACGAGGTCGATCTGCTGCTCATCAGCCCCGAACGGCTCAACAACCCGCACTTCCGCGACGACATGCTGCCGCTGTTCGCGGGCTCGGTCGGGCTGCTGGTCATCGACGAGGCACACTGCATCTCGGACTGGGGGCACGACTTCCGCCCCGAGTACCGTCGGGTGCGCGACATGCTCTCCGTGCTCCCGGAGCAGGTCGGCGTGCTGGGCACGACCGCGACGGCCAACGACCGTGTGGTCGAGGACGTGCTCGAGCAGCTGGCTGGCGGGGCGCGCGAGGAGCTGCGCTCCTACCGCGGGCCACTGGCGCGGACGAGCCTGCGTCTGGAGGCGCTCGAGTTGCCGCGCCCCGCGCAGCGGCTGGCGTGGCTGGTCGAGCACCTGCCCTCGCTGCCGGGCAGTGGGATCGTTTACACGCTGACCAAACGCGACACCGAAGAGGTCGCCGCCTTCCTGACCGCCAACGGCATCGCTGCGGCTGCCTACAGCGGCGAGCAGGAGTCGCAAGAACGCGTGACGATCGAGGACCGCCTCCTGCGCAACGACCTGAAGGCCGTCGTGGCAACCAGCGCGCTGGGCATGGGCTACGACAAGGCCGACCTGGCCTTCGTCGTGCACTTCCAGGCGCCCGGCTCGGCGGTTGCCTATTACCAGCAGGTGGGCCGCGCCGGGCGCGGCGTGGACCACGCCGACGTCGTGCTGCTGCGCGGCGGTGAGGACCGCCGGATCCAGGACTACTTCATCGAGCAGGCATTCCCGGCGCGCGAGCGGGTGGCGGCGGTGCTGGACGAGCTGGCTGGGGCCGGGGAGGCGGGCCGCACCACCCGCGAACTGATGGCCGTCGTCAACCTCGGCGCGGCGCGCATCGAGGCGATGCTGAAGGTTCTCGACGTCGAGGGCGCCGTGGCGCGCAAGGGGTCGCGCTGGCATGCCGTGCCGGACGCGGACTGGACCTATGACGCCCAGCGCTATGCACAGGTCACAGCGCTGCGCCGCGCCGAGCAGGAGGCCATGGCCGCCTACGGCACTGACGGGCGCTGTCTCATGCGCACGCTGCAGGAGCAGCTCGACGACCCGGCGCCAGCCGACTGCGGGCGTTGCTCCGTGTGCACTGCCCCGCGCTTCGACCGCCCGCCGGACCACGCCCTCGTCGAGCGCTCCCAGCGTCACCTGCGCTCGCGGCCGCCCGAGCTGGAGGTGCGCAAGATGGCGCCGGACGCGGCCGGGACGATGCGGAGGATCGCTGCCGACGCGCTGACCGAGCCGGGGTGGGCGCTGGCGCGCGTGGGCGAAGGCGGCTGGTGGCAGGCCGTCGACCGCGGACTGCGCGCAGGGCGTCTGGACGACGAGCTGGTCGTCGCCCTGGCTGATGTGGTGCGCGGCGCGGGCATCGCGGCGGGCTGGGTGGCGAGTGTGCCCTCGGCGCGCTTGGGAGACGTATGTGCCGACGCGGCACGCCGCCTCGCCCGGGAGCTGGACGTCGCGGCCGTCGACCTGCTCACCCGCACCGAGGTCCGCCCGCCCCAGCGCGAGATGGCCAACGCCGTGCAGCAGACGGCCAACGTCCGTGGGGCGTTCACGGTCACAGAGCGTCCTCCGCCCGGCACTGGGCTGCTGCTCGACGACCGCCGCTCCTCCGGGTGGACGCTGGCGATGGTCGGCGGGCAGCTGCGCCGGGCCGGCGCTCAGGCCGTCGTCCCGCTCGCGCTGGCGACCGTGAACTGAGGCCTGCACCCAACGCACTCCCGGGCCCCTCCGCTCGCTCAGGGCAGTGAGCCCAGGGGCGCAAGCGCCTCCGCCGTCGCAGTGAGATCGGTGTCAGCGGCGAGGCGCTCGAAATCGCCGTCGTAGTGGAGGATCGAGGCGCTGTGGTCTTCTCCGACGGCGGCGATGAGATAGTCGAGTGGGGGAACGCCGAGGTGCTGGTGGGCAGCGCGCAACTGGTGCTGCAGGTCGGTGGCTCGGCGCTCAGCGCACTCGGTGACCCACAGCCACGGCAGTTCGCCCGGATCGACTGGGGGTAGGTCGCGGCCGGCGCGTGTCTCGAGCAGCAGTGGCGTGCTCGCAGCGACGATGCCTCGGGCGACCCAGTCGGCCACCTGACGGCGCCGGTCTGGGTCGAGCTGCGGGCTGCTTAGTCGCCAGAACGCGCTCGCGTCGAGCAGGATCAGTGCGTCGCTCACGGATGCCGGCTGGCGTGCCGGATCCGGCCGACCTCCTCGAGGTCGGGTTCAGGACCGGCCCACAGCCGATCCACGAAGGTCGCAAGCGCGCGGTGGCGGACTGTCGATGCTGCCCGACGATGTCCACCTCGACCTCCGCCTGGATACTGAGCGCCGCTACGGCAACGGCATGATCGGGCTCCAGTACGAGATCGTGCGCTGAGCCGCCTGTCTCGTCGACGGCTGCGACGGCGACTCCTGTTGGGGTCTAAACGACTCTAAAAACTCTAAACGACTCTAAATCGCGGTGGTACGGTGGGCGCATGCCGAACCCCTTCCATGCGAGCTTCGGAGTCAGTCCGCCGCTCCTGGGGGAGGCTGGCGCGTCGCCTCGCGTCGTGATCGTCCGGGGCGTTCTCGCGCCCGCGCGCCGCCGCGTCGTCTAGCACGTTGCCTACCGGCGAGTTGGCCGGAGCTGGAGTCGCACCGCGCGCCGCTCGGTGCGCCGGGTGCGGCGACGGCGCTCCGTAGCGGTGACGCTCAGGAACCTGCGGCCCGGGACGGTCTACGCCGTTCGGCTGGTGGCGACCACCTGCGGCGGCTGCCGGGGGGCACGAGCCGCAGCGCTGACCGGAGATTTCGAGTGCCCTCCGAGCCGGCGCTCGTGCCGGCCCCGCCGAAGCCCGCCCCGCCGGCGCCGGCCGCGCCGAAGCCAGCCCCGCCGCCGCCGACGCGGACGCCGGAGCCCACTCCCACTCCCACGCCTCCGCCAGCGCCGATGCCGGATGCCGAACCGGTGGTCGAGCCGGGTATGTACCGCAACGCGGTCTGGGCTGGGTGGGAGTTCCCTGACCCCACGGTCATCCGCCGTCGGCTCGACCTACTACGCCTACGCGACGGGCGATCGCTTCCAGGTCATGCGGTCGACCGACCTCGTCCACTGGGACCGGCTCGGGCCGGCGCTGGCGCGGAGGCCGGAATGGGCGACCTCAACCGGCGACTGGCATCCGTGGGCGCCGAGCGTGCTGCCCACTGAGGAGGCGTGTCCGGGGGCCAGCCGGCCCGGGTGCTTCATCCTGCCCTGGACCACGGTCGTCGAGAACCCCTATGTCGTGAAGCGCGGCGCCACGTACCACCTCTTGTACTCAGGCGGTAACTGGCAGGGTCGCTACGCCATGGGACACGCCACGAGCCCTTCGCCGGCCGGTCCGTTCACGCGCTCGTCGCAGAGCCCCTGGGCGAGCAGCACCGACAGCGTGCTGAGCATGGGCGGCGGGATGCCGATCCGCGACGGCGCCGGTGACGAGTGGCTCGTCTACCACGGGCGAGCCGGAAGCCTTGACCTGCCGCGCACGCTGCGCATCGACCGGCTGAGCTGGACCGCGGACGAGCGGCCGAGCCTCGACGGCCCCTCGACCGACATCCGCACCGCGCCGACACCCTGACGCCGGGACCACTAAGCCGGCTTGCCGCCGGTGACCGTCAGATACTCGGCGCGGGTAGTCGCCTGCCCGTGCGTGTGCTCGCTGTTGTCGCGGAAGAACGCGGCCAGGTCGTCGTGCAGCGCCTGCCACTTGCCCTGCGGCTGCAGCGCCGCCTTGGCCATCACGATCGGGCCCATCTTCTCCTCGTACAACGCCAGCGCCGCTTCGGGCGAGCCGAAGGTCATCGCCACGGTTTCGTGCCGGAACTCCGGCTCGACGCCCGTGCCCTCGAACAGGCCGCGCACGTGCTCCTCGGCTGACGAGTTCCTGGGGTTGAGCACCGTCTTGGTCGCGCCGACGTCGACAGGCGTCGCGCCCGCGAGCTTTCGTCCCGCGATCACCCGCGATCGCAACGCGACTCGGGTGCTCGCCGAGCAGACGACGGTCGTCGATCCCCAGCGCCTCGGACGCTCGGTCGGCCGCCTGGCTCCGGCCGAGATGAGCGCGGTCGATGATGCCCTCGCGCTCCTCCTCGCCCTCTGAGCCGTGCCGGGACGTCTACTCGACGATGTCGGTCTGCGCCGCGTTGGTCACCAGCGCGTCGATCGGGACGACCTCGAGCGCCCGCTCGTGGGTCGCCGCGAGCACGACGCGCGGAGCGCAGCCCGCGTTGTAGGCCTGGAGCCAGCGGGTGGCGCAGAGGCACCAGCGGTCGCCCGGTAACAGCCCCGCGAAGCCCCATTGCGGTCGCGGCGTCGACAGGTCGTTGCCGGCGATCTTGCCGAACCGCAGGAACTCCGCGGTCACGATCGCGCAGACCGTGTGACTGCCGACGTCGTCGGGTCCGGTGGCGCAGCATCCGTCCCGGAAGAAGCCGGTCGGCGGATCGCTGGAGCAGGGCAGCAGCGAGCCGCCGATCACGTTCACGTCCTCGTCGCGATCCATGCCCGGCATTGTGACCGTCGCGAGCGCTTGACGCGGGGCGGCCTCAGTCTTGGCAGGGGGACTGTCCGCGGAGTCGAAATCGCAGAGCGTGACCGCTCTACTCGTCGCAGGTGCCGGGGCGGTGGGCGTGCTCGCGCGCTACGGCGTGGGCCTGCTCGCGCCCTCGATGTGGGCGACGGTAGCCATCAACGTGCTCGGGTCCCTGCTGCTCGGCGTCCTGGTCGCCGTCGGGCGCGAGCTGAGCCCCGAGCTGCGCGACGTGCTCGGGATCGGCCTGCTCGGCGGCTTCACGACCTTCTCGACCTTCTCCGTGCAGGCGGTCCTGGAGAACGACGGCGGCGAGCCCGCCACAGCTGCGCTCTATGTTCTCGCCTCGGTGGTCCTCGGCCTCGCCGCGGCCGCGCTGGGCTACTACGGGACCCGGGCGGTGTGAGCGCCCGGTCGCTCGTAGAGCCGGACCGTACGTGCGTTCGCGACCACTACGCTTCGCCATGTGGGCCCGGACACCGTGCTGCGCGCCGCCGGCCAGATCGCTGTCGCCCCGCTGACCCTGCTGAGCGCCGCGCGCGAGCTGCCCAGGCTCGTCGGAGCGCTGACTCGGCTCGCCGCCGACGACGGCCCGATCGCCCGCGCGGCCGAGCTCAACGCGACCGTCGAGCGGCTCACCGGGCCCGGCGGCCGGCTCGAGGACCTCAGCGGCATCGGGCCGGCGATCACCGAGCTCGTCGCGCTCGGGCGCACTGTCGAGGCGCTCGCACAGCCCGGCGGCGCGCTCGACCGCCTCGCCGACGTGTCACAGACCCTCGACCGCCTCGCCGGGCTCGACGAGACGCTCAACCGGCTCGCCGACTTCGACCGCGCGCTCGAGCAGCTGGTCGCGGTCAGCGGCAGCCTGGACAACCTCGCCAACGCCGGTCAGAGCCTGCCGGCGCTCGCCGTCTCGGCGCAGAGCCTGCCGGCGCTGGCCACGGCGGCCGACAGCCTGCCCGCGCTCACGCGCGCCGCCCAGACGCTGCCCGAGCTGCCGGCGCGCATCGAGCGCGTCGAGGAGCTCGTCGTGCTCGCCCTCGAGCGCCTGGAGAGCATCTCGCCCGACCTCGGCAAGCTCGCCGGCACGGTCAGCCGCCTTGACTCGACCGTGGCGAGCCTCGAGAAGACGATCGGCCCGCTGCAGGGCACCAGCGAGCGCCTGGGACGCCTGGTCGACCGCCTTCCGGGACGCCGCCGCGAGCTTGATCCGCTCGCCGCGGACCCGTCGGCGGGCCGCTGAGCGACGGCGGGCCGGCGCTCAGCGGCGCCGGACGGAGCGCTTGCACTGCCCGCGCACCGTGTTGGTGCGCGTCACCGGCTTGCGATCGGAGCGCACGAGGATGCGCACCTGGACCCTGCCCGGCTTGACCGAGCGCAGCTTGCCTGCCCGCCGGACGCGCGCGCCCCACGAGACCGTGCGCAGCGAACGGTCCCCGGGCGCGAAGCAGCCGTCGCGCAGCGTCGCCAGCGTGCGCCCCCTGCGGCGGATCTGCACGCGCACGCGCGCGGACTGGCGCAGGGCGATGCGCGCGACCGCGCGAGGGGAACCGGGACGCAGCGCGCGCGGGCGCACGATGCGCGCGCGGCGGAGGATCTTGGTCGCGCGCTTGGGGCTGCTCACGCTGACCGGCACGGCGGTCGTCTCGTAGCCGGAGGTCACCCGGATGCTCGTCTGGCCGGGGCAGCGGCCGGTGAACAGGCCGTCCTCGGTCTGGGTGGCGGCGTCGCGGCGCGGGTCGTCGTCGTCGGAGGCGACCGGGGCCATGATCTGCGGGTCGCCGCTGGTGAACATGCGCGCGGGGGTGGGGAGGCTGTCGAGCGGAGTGATCGTCGGGGCGGACTGCTGGGCCATCGACATCGTCGTCGTGCCGACGATCAGCACCGCCGCGCCCGAGCATGCGGTGACGAGGATCCGCCGCCGTGGCCGGCTGGGGCGCACCGCGGAGCCGGTGGCGTTCATCAACACGCCCCCGAGCACCAGCAGCAGCACCGGGGCGAGCACCCAGCCGCCGCCGCGCACGAAGTCCCCGACGCCGGCGGCCAGCGGTCCGCCATCGTCCTCGACGGGGCGCTGGGGGTCGGGGTCGCGCAGCTCGAGCGCCTCCACCTTGGCCGGATCGTTGAAGACGGGCTGGCGCCCGAAGCCCTGGTAGCGGGCGCGCTCGCCAGACTTGACGGTCTCCGCGCCCTCGAGGCGGATGCCGTCGCGGACGAAGATCGGGACGGTGTCGGAGGTGACGCGCCCGGCGTCGACGCGCAGCAGGCGGAACCCGTGCCAGTAGCCGTGGTCGGCTCCGACCGGGCCCTCGGTGTAGAGCTCGCCGCCCGCGCCGCCGTCGATGAAGTACGGCACGTCGCCGCGGCCGCGGTAGGTGAACTGGCCCTTGATGTGCCCGAGGAAGACGCCGTCGACGCCGCTGCGCTGCGCGACCTCCTCGAAGCGCCGGTTGTCCGGGGTGCCCGACGCGGCGGCGTTGTTCTTGCCCATCACGTGCGTGAAGGTCGTCGGGTCGATGTAGCTCTGGTCGCGCGGGTCACGCGTGGGCATGTGCATGACGACGAACACCGTCTTGCCCGCGGCGCCGGCCTCGCGGGCGTTGCGCTCGAGGAACTCGAACTGGCCATTGTTGCCCTGGGCGTCGGGAAACTCCGGGCTCTGCGAGGCGTCGCAGTCGGCGATCCCCCAGCACGAGTTGTCGATGAAGATCCAGCGCACGTAGCCGACGTCGGCGAAGTAGTGCGACGAGGCGCCGGCGGGCTCGTTGGGCGGGCGGTCCGGGCCGATCCCGGGGTAGGCAGCGGCGTCGCCGAACGGGTAGGGGCGGTCGCTGAAGACCTGCTTGTAGTTCTCCAGGCTGCCCTGGACTCGGGGCGTGAGCAGGCCAGCGGTGCCCGGCGGGATGCCGGGCGGAGTGGTGCGGTCGTGGTTGCCGATTCCGGCGAGGTAGGGCACGCCGGCGCTGTCGTAAGGGGACACGATCTGCTTCCACATGCCGAGCTGGTCCCGGGTTCCGTCGTTGTCCTTGTCGCCGGACATCGTCACCAGCGCGGGCCGGTAGCGCGCCGTCTCCTCGACGATCTTCGGCAGCAGCGTGAGCCCGTCGTCGTCGTTCCAGTGCTCCTCGCCGTAGTGGACGAAGAGCTGCCCGGGACCCGTCGCCGGCGGCCACGGCTGCTCGGCGATGGCGGCATGGGCGCCCGGCGCGCAGGCAAGTGCGACCAGCAGCGCGATGAGCGGGAGGCGGAGCACGGAGAGGCACCAGCATGCCGCCCCGCGCAACCCACAACTGTCACCAGGTGGTGAACCCGGCGTGTGGAATACTCGCCGCCATGTGCGCGCAGTGCATGATGACCGCGGCGAGCGCCGGCGCGGCTGCGACCGGAGCGCGGGCGTGGCTTGCCACCCGCGGCTGGTCGTGGATCACGCCGACCCGCCTGCGACGGGCTACGGCCGGTTTGGTGCTCGTGGCGATCGCGGCCGCCGCCACCGTGTCGGGCTGAGGACCGCGCCGCGTTCGGACGCAGTGGCGCGCCGCTAGTGCGAGTGGGCGTGGAGGTCCTCGTCCGCGAGCGCCTCGGCGGGCACGCTGCGCGCGAGCACGGCAGCCATCGCGGTCGTGATCGGCACCGCCGCGATCAGGCCGATCGAGCCGACGAGCGTCGCGACGACCTCCTTCGCGATCAGCTCGAGGTTGACCGTCTCCACGAGCCCGAGCGAGGTCGAGGAGAAGATCAGCAGCAGCGGCAGCGAGGCGCCGACGTAGGCGAGCACGAGCGTGTTGACGGTCGCGCTGACGTGGTCGCGCCCGACGCTCATCGCGCGCCCGAACAGCTCGCGGAAGCCCTGCGAGGGGTTGGCCGCGCGCAGCGCGAGCACCGTCGAGGCCTGGCTGATCGTCACGTCGTCGAGCACCCCGAGCGCGCCGACGACCATCCCGGCGAGCAGCAGCCCCTCGAGCGAGAGGTTGCCCTGGTTGACCTGGAGGAAGGTCGCCTCCTCGCTCGAGAGCCCGGTGAGGTGGGTCAGGTCGGTGAAGATCACGGCCAGCAGCACGGTCAGCAGCAGGCTGACGGTGGTCCCGACGATCGCGGCAAGGCTCTTGGGCCCGGTCCCGTGGGCGAGCAGGATCGTCGCCAGCATCACCGCGGATGACCCGACCACGGCGACGAGCAGCGGGCTCTTGCCATCGAGGATCGCGGGCACGATGAACACCACCACGATCCCGAGCGACAGCGCCAGGCCGAGCAGCGAGAGCGCCCCGCGGGCGCGCCCGAGCACCACCACGAGCGCCGTGAAAAGCAGCACCAGGATCAGCATCGGCCGCCCGCGCTCGAAGTCGCTGAACGAGTACTCGGCGAGCCCCGCCGACTCCGGCGAGCCGCCCGGCGGCGTGATGCTCGCGATCACCCGGATCCTGTCCCCGACCTCGACGTCCGGGTCGAGCCCGCCGACCCCGAGGACCAGCTCGGAGGTGTCCCCGCTGTCTGGTCCGCTCACGATCCGGATCCCCACCCTGCGGCAGGTCTGGGTGTTGAAGCCCTCGCAGCGGTACTCGGTTACGCGCTCCACGCTCGCGCTCTGCGAGCCCGCCGCCACGGACTCGCCGATCGCGGTCGTGACCTCGCCTGGCCACAGCAGCGCCATGCCGATCGCCGTTGCGACGGCGATCGCCACCGTGACCGCGGAGAAGATGCGGATGGCCCTCACCCGCCGCATGCAAGCACCCGGCGCGGTCGTCTGTCACTCTTCACGACCGAACCATGGCCCGAGACAACAAGGAAAAGCCACGCCGCGGCAAGCCCGGGCAACGGGAGGTCCGCCGCTACTCGAAGCTTCCCCGTGAGGAGCTCGACAGGATCGACTACAAGAACGTGCCGCTGCTGCAGCGGTTCATCACCGAGCGCGGCAAGATCCGTTCGCGGCGTGTGACCGGTCTCAGCCGGCGCGATCAGAGCAAGGTCGCCGTCGCGGTCAAGCGCTCGCGCGAGCTCGGGCTGCTGCCCTACGTCGACGCCAGCCGGCCGATGGAGCGCACCGGCGGCCGACGCGGCCGCGACTGATCGCAGACGAGCCGGGCTGCTCGCCTGCGGGCAGCGCTCGGCGCAATCTCCGGGCCTGCTCGGCCGGCGGATCTTCGCGCGTGACAAGTCGCCGCTCGAGCCCGTCGAGCACCCGTAGGTGGCCGCTCGGGCCCATCGAGCACCGCATAGGCGACCTCGTGGCCGCGGCGGACCGGCGGCCCCGGTAGCCGCTGCGGGGGCGCTGTCCCCAGGCCGAAGTGCAGCAGCGCGAGCGTCTCATCTCCCGACACCCCACGGAGCCAGGCGAGTAGCGAACGAGAATCATTCTCAGTAGTATCAGCCTATATGCGCTCTCTCCTCGCCCTGCTCGTCCTGTCGATCACCGTACTCACCGCCGTAGGGTGCGGCGGTGGGGCGAACGGGAGCGGCTCTGCCGACGCCGAGCTGACGGCGGTGGCGACCACCACCCAGCTCGGCGACATGGTCGACGAGGTCGGCGGCGACCGCGTCGCGGTCGAGCAGATCCTGGAGCCCAACTCCGATCCCCACGACTACGAGCCGCGCCCCAGCGACGCTCAGGCGCTCGCCGACGCCGGGGTCGTCTTCCAGTCGGGGGGAGACCTGGACGTATGGCTCGACGAGCTGATCGAGAGCGCCGGGAGTGACGGTGAGGTTGTGGACGTGCTCGATGCGGTGCGCACGGCCGTTGCCGAGGACCCGCACTGGTGGCAGGACCCCCGCAACGCCCAGCAGGCCGTGGAGGCGATCCGCGACGCCCTCGTCGAGGCCGACCCCGAGGGCCGCGAGGCCTACGAGTCCAACGCATCCGACTACCTCGCCCGGCTCGACGAGCTCGACGGCGCGGTCGCCGACTGCATCGAGCAGATCCCGGCGGATCAACGCCTGCTCGTCACCACCCACGACGCGATCGGCCACTATGCCGATCGCTACGGCCTCGAGGTCGTCGGCGCGCTGATCCCGTCGCTGTCCACCCAGGCCCAGCCGTCACTGGCCGACACCGATGAGCTCGTCGACCAGATCGAGCAGCTCGACGTGCGCGCGATCTTCCCCGAGAGCTCTCTCAGTCCGGAGCTCGAGCAGGCCGTCGCGCGCGAGTCCGGCGCCGAGGTGGGTGGCGCGCTGTGGGCGGACACGCTCGGCCCCGAGGGCTCGAGCGGCGCGACCTACGTCGAGTCGATCGAGTCCAACACCAAGACGATCGTCGACGGCCTGACCGGCGGCGAGGGTGACTGCTCCCTGGGCTCGTGAGCGCTGC
>JBPCPD010000241.1:0-30124 GCA_050999535.1 Thermoleophilaceae bacterium | reverse complement strand
GGTGCGCGTTCGCGACGGTGCACTGCGCGTACCCGCGGTCGGTCGCGCCGGCTGGTTCGAGGGCGGCCCGCGGCCGGGCGAGGTCGGGCGCGCGGTGATCATCGGCCACCTCGACACGCGCAGCGGCCCGGCGCTGTTCGCGCGCGTGCCGGATCTGAGACCGGGCACGCCGGTGTCGGTCACCGATCGCGGCGGCAAGGTCCACCGCTACCGCGTGACCCGCGCCGCGCGGGTCGCCAGGGACCGCTTCCCGACGCGCGAGGTCTACGGACGCGCCAACGCGCCGGTGCTGGTGCTGATCACCTGCGGCGGGAGGTTCGTACCCGGCAGCGGCTACACGGACAGAATCCTGGTCTACGCCCGCGCGGCCTGAGCGCGCTCCCCGCCCCCGACCGGCGGGCGCGCCCTCGGTATCGTGGCGCCCGTGAGCGTGCCCGAGACCATCAGCCTTGCCCGCGGAGCACCGTCGCTCGACATCATCGCCGTCGACGACCTGAGCGCGAGCGCGACGGCGGCCTTCGAACGCGACCCCGGCGGATGCTTCGCCTACGGTACCGCGGCCGGCTACAGGCCGCTCGTGGAGTGGATCGCCGGCAAGCACGGCGTCGACCCCGATCAGGTGGTCGCCACCAACGGCTCGATGCAGGCGGATGCGTTCCTGTTCGGCCTGCTCGTCGCGCCGGGGGATGTCGTCGTGGTCGAGGCGCCGACCTACGACCGCACGCTGCTCGCGCTGCGCGGCATGGGCGCCGAGGTCCTGGCGATCCCACTGCAGGCCGACGGGCTCGACGTCGACGCGTTCGAGGCGGCGCTCGAGGCCGGCGCGCGCCCGAAGCTCGCGCACGTCATCCCCAACTTCCACAACCCGGCCGGGTGCACGCTCTCGCTCGCCAAGCGCGAGCGGCTGGTCGCGCTTGCGCAGCGCTACGACTTCACGCTCTTCGAGGACGACCCCTATGCCGAGCTGCGCTTCGAGGGCGAGGCGCACCCGACGATGCTCTCGCTCGACCGCGCCGGCAAGGTCGTCTACGCGTCGTCGTTCTCGAAGACGGTCTGCCCCGGGATCAGGGTCGGCTACCTCGCCGGGCCGACCGACACGATCGCGGCCGTGCGCCGGATCGCGACCGGCACCTACATCTCGCCGAGCATGGTCGCGCAGGCGATCGTCGCCGAGTTCTGCGGCTCGGGCGCGATCGAGCGCTCGATCGAGACGGTCAAGGCAGCGCTGCGCGAGCGCCGCGATGTCCTCTGCGAGGCCCTGCGGCGCGAGCTGCCCGAGGCGCGCTTCGTGGTGCCCGAGGGCGGCTACTTCCTGTGGGTCGACCTGCCCGAGGACGGGCCCGAGGTCGACCGCGTCGCCCCGCTCGCGCGCGAGCGGGGCGTCGTCTTCGTCAAGGGCAGCGACTTCCTGATCGAGGGCGGCGAGCACTCGCTGCGGATCGCCTACGCGGGGGTGACCGCGGACCGTATCGACGAGGCCGTCGCGCGGCTGGCTGGCGCGTGGCGCGACTCCGGCGCCGAGGCGGGCTCGCCGGCGGGCGCAAGCGGCGCGTGAGCGCCGCCGGCGTCCGCCGATCCAGCATCACGCTCGGTGTGGTCTGGTGCGGGCGGAGCAGCCGGCGACTCAGCCGGCCAGCTCGATCCGGGTGTGCGTCCGGACGGCCTGGCCGAGCGCCGTGTCGGTGGTGAGCAGGCTTGCGCCGAGGGCCTCGCAGAGCGCCAGGTAGACGCCGTCGGCGGCGGTGACGTTGTGGCGCAGCTCCCAAGATCTGTCGATCAGCGGCCTGGCCGGGTAGAGGAACACAGGCAGGTCGCGCAGATCCTCGATTGCCTCCCGCGCGCGAGTCTCGACGAGCTCGCCACGGCGCTCGCGCCGGCGCAGGGTCGCGAGCACTTCGACGTCGAGCAGCTCGGGAGCGTGGAGGCTCTCGGAGGTCGTGCTCAGAACCCGGTCCGGCGCCGCGGCCTGCGGAGTGCGGAGCAGCACGTCGAGGATCGCCGACGCGTCGACGACGATCAACCGTCGTGCTCGCGCAACGCTCGCACGGCCTCGGCAGAGCTCTCCTGCGCATCGACGGAGCTGCGCGCACGCAGCCGGGCCCACAGCTCGTTGGGGGTCGGCCGGTCGGCGACGCGCACGAGCTCGGCGCGCAGGTACTCCGACAGCGAGGTTCCCTCGAGCGCCGCCCGGGCCTTCAGCGTCCGGCGCACATCGTCGGGCACATCGCGGATCTGGACCAGACCGGACATACGCTGCGTATGGTACCAGCGTCAGCGCATCTTCGGGGGTGGTCCTCACTGAGGGGATCTCACGGCGGCAGCGCGACGACCTGGGCCGTCGGCGACGGCGCCGACGGGTCCCCCGCGCGGCTGCTCTACCTCAGCGACGTGTACGAGAACGGGATGGCATCCGAGTTCAAGGAGGACTACGTCCCGGTCTACGAAGGCTACCGCGCACCCCGGCTCCCAACTCCCCGGCAACCACGACTGGTTCCGGCACCGAGCCGCCTACGACCCCGACTGGGCGACACTCACCGCCGCCCGCCCGGACCACTACAGCGTACGCCTCGCCGGCTGGCAGATCCTGAGCCTCAACTCGGAGGGCCCGCTCGACGAGCAGTCCACTCAGCAGCATTGGCTGCGCCAAGCGTTGTCAGGACCGGGGGCTGCCGGATCGCCTTCTGGCACCGCTCGCGTCTCAGCGCCGGCAGCCACGGGGCCCAGGAAGAAGTCGATCCGCTGTGAGCGCGACCTTCTTCAGCGTCGCCCCGGCACCGTTGAGCGTGTAATCGACCGTCGAGCCCGCCGGACGCCCCTGAGTGGCGTTCTGCGCACCGCGCGTCCAGCACACCAACTGGTGCCTTGGGTTGAACAGATGGCTGCCGCGCTCATCGCTGTCGAAGTACAGCCGCTCTCGCACGCCGTTGGGCTTGACGCGTGCCGCGTCTCGCTCGACGGGAAATACGCGGTCGTGGTCTCGCGATCCGCCGTCTCGTTGTGCACAGCGCCGGGCCGCCGTCGCAGACGCGCATCTCGACCTCGCGGCCGAGGTCGTCGAAGGTGAACGAGCTCGTCTTGCCGCCCCCATACGCGGAGGCGTCGGTGCCCGCCGCCTGCCCATGGTGAGGCGGTCGGTCGCGTTTCCATGCTCCCGCAGGTGGCGCTCCAGATCGCGGCGCTTCACGCAGTCAGCTGGAGATGCAGCGACTCGCTGCCGGCCGCCGGTTCGGTGAGCGCGTGCTCGCCGAAACGCAGCTCCAGGATGCCGTGGAGTGCGTCAATCACGTTCTCGCGCGTCTCCGTGCGCGTCTTTCCCTGGCTGTTGGCCCCGGGCACCTCCGCCACCGAAGCGGTGAGCCAGCCGCCGCCGTCCTCGTAGACGATCGTCAACTCGAGCAACGAGCCGACTACCGGCCCCAGTGCTCCTTAGCCAGCACCAGCTGCTCCGGCAGCGCCACCCGCGGCGGCGGGGAAGGATCGGCGATCACCGACACCGTCTCGGCGACGCTGCGGGTGACCGCGTAGCGCTCGCCACCCGCGTCGATCGCGACCTCGTCGTCGCCCGAGTCGGCCAGCGAGCCCTCGAGGCCCGGGCGCAGGCCGGCGTCCATCAGGTAGTGCAGCAGATCCTCGGCCTCGTTCTCGAAGCGCAGCACGCGCACGTTCGCGCCCTCCTGCACGTCGGCGAGCGGCACGCCCTGCTCGCGCGTGCCGGTGTAGATCGGGTGGCCGTGGGGGCAGGTGCGCGCGTTGCCGATCGCGTTGAGCATCCGCTCCTCGACGACCGGTGACATCCAGTGCTCGAGCCGCTCGGCCTCCTCGTGGACCTGGTCCCAGGGGATGTCGAACACGTCGGTGAGGAAACGCTCGATCAGGCGGTGACGACGCACGATGCCCTCGGCGTGATCGAGGCCCGTCGGGGTGAAGGCGAGCGACTTGTCGGCGTCGCGGGTGACGTAGCCGTCGGTCTCGAGGCGGCCGATCATCTCGTGGACCGTCGGGGCCGAGATCTGCATCGCGCGCGCCACGTTGGCGCCGGTCATCGGCAGCCCGGCCTCCTGGAGCCAGAAGATGACCTGGAGGTACTCCTCCTCGGCAACGGTTGCCTGCTCTGTCGACATCGAGCCTCAATCCTAGCTCCTGCAAGGGGCCGGCGGCGGGGCCGGACCAGCATCCCGCGCGATCTGCTCGGCTTCGCCACGACAGCGCCGGTGACCGAGGCGCCTCGCGCGGTGATCAGCGCCGTCGAGGCCGTCCGTCGCGGCGTCTGCCACCCGCCGTTAGGAAGCGTCGAGAAACAAGGGTGCGGTTTGGGCGCCCGATCCGGGGATGCCAGGCGCCGCACTCGAGCGCAGCGATACCAGTGGTATCGCGAGCATCGAGGATGATGTCTGGCGCCGCGGGCGGGTGTCCCAAACCGTGCTCTTGTTGATCGACGCTTCCTTAGCGCGTCTGCTGCGCGTCGCGCACGGGGTCTCGCCCCAGCTTCGGCGACGCCGTCCAACACGGCCGTGCTGCGCACCGTGCATGCCATGGTGCCCCTGCGCGTGACGGCCTTTCTCAATGCTCGCCTCGCTCTGTTTGAGATGCGCGAGTACATTGACGACGCGGCCGTCGGGATTCTCGACGAAGCCGGCTCAGGCGGACCCCACCAGCTCGACGGCGCAGGGAAGCCTCGGCGCTCGCGCCAGCTTCGCGTCCGCCGTCAGCAGCGAGAAGTCCAGAGCCTGCGCCAATGCGACGTACAACGCGTCGTAGAACGAGAGGTTCTTGCGAAGCTCCCAAGCTGCTCCGCGCAGCACCTCGGACGCCTCGTATCGAACGTCGACGAGCCTCGCGGCGTCATCGAGCAGCATCTTTGCATCGGACGCCGCCAACTCGCCGGCCAGGACGTGCCGACGCAGCACGTTGCCGACCTCGGCGTCGATGAGATGGGGGGAGTGCGAGGTCTCGTCCACAAGGCGGCGACGCAGGATGCCTCCGGTCGGCGACGATGACCTGACCGCATAGACCAGGGCGGATGCATCGACAACGACGGCCACCCGAAGCGGTCAGCGACGGTCGGCCGCGCGGTCGGAGACGATCGCCTCCGCGGTGGGCGAGCGATCGGCCGCCTGACGACTGAGCACCGCTTCGATCGACTCGAGCGCCTCCTCCTTGCTCGGCCGGCGGGCCATCGCCAGCACCTGCTCGCGCATGTAGGCCTGGATCGACTGTCCTCGTCCGCGGGCCCTCCGGCGCAAGACCTCGTACGCGGCCTCGGGGATCTCGCGGATCTGGATCGTCGCCATAGCGCGAGGATAGCGCTTCAGCGCGACGGTCTATCGGCTTGTAACGATCCACAGCATGGCCTACTCCGCGTTTCACGCCTCGGTGTTGCCCGAAGCCAGCTGGAATGCGATCGATGCGGAGTGCAGTTATTGGCTGCATAGGGACCCTGCTTCGCACGCATGGAGGTCAGCCTTCGCCGCGTATTCCGACACATGGCCGAACGGTTACGCCCGCCATGTCGAAGCGGCCCTCGAGTCCGGCGCCTGACCTTCCTCGACGGGGAACGACCACAGCCGACGACGAGCCCACGGGGCGGCTCAGTCACCTGGAGAAACGAGCGGCGGGTCGACCAGGCCGTCGAAGAGCCCCTAGTAAGCGAGGAGCGCCGCCTCGCCGCGCTCAGCCGCAAGGAACGCGAGTGCAGACCGACGCCAAGCGCCGCGAGCGTGTCGACGCCTCGGCCACCCAGCCGACCAGACCCCGGTCACCGACCGCGGACCCTACGCCGCTGCCGCCCACCACGACGAGCGTCTCGATCGGCTCGCCGACCTGCTGCGGCGACCGGTCGGGAACCAGCCGCAGGCCGCTGTTGGTGGCGAAGGCAGACCGCCGGGAGCGACCACCTCGATCGAGTAGCGCGCAGGGTCCTCGCGCCGAGCCATGGCGAACACCTCCATCGGCCCCGTCAGGTCGAGCGCCTGGCAGTCGGCGTAGGCGAGCAGGACGATGCGCCGGGGAGCGGTCATGTCCGCTACATCGTGGACCGTCTGCCCTCCGTCTGCAATGACATGTGCCGACGATTCGGCCAAGCGCGTCGCGCCTTGCTCCGCCCGCGCGCTGCCTTAATTTAAGTGGTTCGCGCCGAAAGTACCATCGTGTTTCGGCGAGTGACTGGGCGGTGGCCAGGCGCGCTCAGGCGACGCCGAGCGCGACGGTACTTGAGGCGGGGAGCACTTAGGCTGGCGGAGACCGTGACCCTCCCGCTCGCACCCCCAGTCAAGCCTCAGCTCGCACGCTCGGCGAAGGAGCTCCCCGAGGGCGAGGACTGGCGCTACGAGCCCAAGTGGGACGGCTTTCGCACGATCGCCTACCGCGACGGCCGGGAGATCCACCTCCAGAGCCGCGGCGGCAAGCAGATGAACCGCTACTTCCCCGACGTCGAGGCCCAGCTCTCCGAGGTCGCCGCCGACGGCGTCGTGCTCGACGGCGAGATGATCGTGGTGATCGACGGAGTCCAGGAGTTCGACCTGCTCAGCCAGCGCATCCACCCCGCCGCCTCGCGCGTGGCCAAGCTCGCGGCCGAGACGCCGGCGATCTACGTCGCCTTCGACCTGCTCGCCGCCGATGGGGAAAGCCTGCTCGCGCTGTCCTACGACGAGCGCCGGGCGCAGCTTGAGACGCTCGACCTCGATCCCGTGGAGCTGACTCCAGTCGTGCACGAGGCGGGCGAGGCGGGCCAGTGGCTGACCGGTACCTCCGAGGGTGTGATCGCCAAGCAGGGCTCCGCTGCCTACCTGCCGGGCCAGCGTCGCGGCATGGTCAAGATCAAGCGCGTGCGCACGGCCGACGTCGTCGTGGTGGCGTTCCGGTTCGGCAAGCAGGGGGGCACCGTCGGCTCCCTGATCCTCGGCCTCTACGACGACGCCGGGCAGCTGCACGTCGTCGGCCACACGTCCGGCTTCAAGGCGGCCGAGAAGCGCGAGCTGCTCGAGCTCCTCGAGCCCTATCGCACCCACGAGCGCGGCACCGGCGAGCCGAGCCGCTGGAAGCCCGCCGAGGAGCTCGAGTGGGAGGGTGTGCGCCCCGAGCTCGTCTGCGAGATCTCCTTCGACCACATCACCGGCGACCGCATCCGCCACGGGGCGAAGCTGCTGCGCTGGCGCGAGGACAAGCCGCCGAAGGAGTGCGTGCTGGAGCAGCTGCGGGGTTAGGTGCTGCGGCCGGCTGCCGCGTCGCGTCGCGTCGGCGGGACGCGGAGCCCCACAGCTCGGCAGGGAAGTGGGCGCGTGGGCACGCCGCGACGACCCCAGCACGACCACGACGACCACAGCACGACAATGGCCGCCTCTCGCGGGGCCACATCCAAGCTGTGCGCACCAGAGGTGACCAGATTGGATTGCGGTCGCCGGATCAGGCCGCGTGTCAAGTTGTGGTCGCTGCCCGGACCGTGTGGTCGCTGCCCGGACCGGCGATCCGGCAGCGGCCTCGCCGGGGTCCGCCCCAGGGCGCTCCCACCCCGCAGGGCGCTGCTACTCCTCCTTCCTCGCCCGCGACGGCGCCACGCGCTTGGGCTCGTCCTTCTGCTTGGCGAAGTGCGGCGGCCAGGGCGCGTCGCCGAGGCCCTCGCGCTCGTCGCGCTCGGCGAGCTCGAGCAGGCCGTCGAGCGAGAACGCCTCGCCGTGCAGGCCCGCGCTCGGATCACCTCGCGAGCGCAGGCGCTCGGGCACCGTGCGCAGCGTGAAGTCCGCCAGCTCGGCATCGGGCAGCTCGTCCCACTCCAGCGGCGCCGAGACCAGCGCCCCGGGGACCGGCCGCACCGAGTACGCCGAGGCGATCGTGCGGTCGCGCGCGTTCTGGTTGTAATCGAGGAAGACGCCGGTGCGTTCCTCCTTCCACCACTTCGAGGTCGCGCGTCCCGGCAGCCGCCGCTCGACCTCGCGCGCCAGCGCGAGCGCGGCGCGACGGACGGCGAGGAAGTCGAAGCGCTGCTCGATGTGGACGTAGACGTGAATCCCGCGCGAGCCCGAGGTCTTCGGGTAGCCGGCCAGTCCCCCGTGCTCGGCGAGCACCTCGCGCACGCACAGCGCGACGTCGCGCACGTCGGACCACTGCGACGACCCAGGCGTCGGGTCGAGGTCGATGCGCAGCTCGTCTGGATGGTCGCCGTCGGGCGAGCGCACCGGCCACGGGTTCCAGTCGATCACGCCGAGGTTGAGCGCCCACGCGAGGTGCGCGCGGTCCTGGCAGAGCAGGTAGTTGGCGTTGCGCCCGCTCGGGAAATCGACGGTCATCTGCTCGATCCACTTGGGCGCGGTCTTGGGCACGCGCTTCTGGAAGAAGAACTCGCCGCCGGCGCCGTCGGGGAAGCGCTTCATCGAGGTCGGGCGATCGCGCAGATGGGCGAGGAGGGGGTCCGCGACGGCGAGGTAGTACTCGCACAGGTCGAGCTTGGTGATGCCCTCGTCCGCGAAGAAAGGCTTGCCGGGGCTCGAGAAGCGCACCTCGTGACCGTCGAGCTCGAGGGTCACGTGCTCGCGCTGGGCCATCTGCGACACGATAAGCCGCCAGCAGCCGGCTCGGCCGGCTGCTGGCGGATAATGCCAACGTGGAGCTCGAAGTCCTCCAGGCCGACGTGACCAAGCTCGAGGTCGACGCGATCGCCAACGCGGCCAACACAGAGCTCGCCCACGGCGGTGGGGTCGCGGCCGCGATCAGCCGCGCCGGCGGACCCGAGGTCCAGCGCGAGTCGGACGAGCGCGCGCCGATCGGCCTTGGCGAGGCCATCGAGACGACCGCCGGCGCGATGCCCGCGCGCTGGGTCATTCACGCCGCGACGATGGAGCTCGGCGGGCCCACGTCGGCCGAGACCATCGCCGCCGCTACGCGCTCGACGCTCGCCAAGGCGGACGAGCTCGGCTGCAGCTCGCTGGCGCTCGTCGCCTTTGGGACCGGCGTCGGCGGCTTCCCCGTCGAGGAGGCCGCGCGGCTGATGGTCGAGGCGGCACGCGAGCACGAGCCGCGCGCGCTCGAGCGGGTCGTATTCACAGTGTCCGGCGAAGCGGCCGAATGGGCGTTCACCGGCGCCGTGCGCTGACGTGGCGCCCGTCCTGGAGCGCGCTCCCGTGCTGGTCGCACCGGACAGCTTCAAGGGCACCCTCGCTGCGGATGCGGTCGCGCGAGCGATCGGCGACGGCCTGCGCGACGGCGGGCGCGAGGCGATCGAGTTGCCGATCGCCGACGGCGGCGAGGGAACGATGGACGTGCTGGTCGCGGCGCTCAGCGGCGAACGCCACACCAAACGCGTGACCGATCCGCTCGGCCGCGACGGCGAGGCCGCGTGGGCGCTGCTGCACGACGGCCGCGCGGTGGTCGAGTGCGCGCAGGCGAGCGGCCTGGGGCTGGTCTCCGAGGACGAGCGCGATGCCTTTGCGGCCTCGAGTCGCGGCACCGGTGAGCTGATCGTCGCGGCCGTCGAGGCCGGCGCGCAGGTCGTGCTCGTCACCGTCGGCGGCTCGGCGACCAGCGACGGCGGCGAGGGAGCGGTCGGCGCGCTCGAGCAGGCCGGCGTGCGGCCGGCGCTCGAGGTGCTGTGCGACGTGCGCACGCCCTGGGAGTGCGCGCCGGGGGTCTTCTCGCCCCAGAAGGGCGCCGACGCGGCGACCGTCGCGCGGCTCGAGCGCCGCCTCGACGAGCTCGCCCGGCGCTCGCCGCGCGACCCGCGCGGCGTGCCGATGAGCGGCGCGGCGGGCGGGCTCTCCGGCGGACTGTGGGCGCGCTGCGCAGCGAAGCTCGCGCCAGGGGCGCCCTACGTGCTCGACGCGCTGGGCTTCGACGCTGCGATGCGCTGCGCCGCGTTCACGATCACCGGTGAAGGCCGCCTCGACCGCCAGACCCTGCAGGGCAAGGCCGCGGGCGAGGTCGCGACGCGCTGTCGCCAACGCGGCGTCGGCTGCCACGCGGTGGTCGGCTCGAGCGCGCTGGAGCGCTTCGAGCAGCGCATCCTCGACCTCGAGACGGTCACCGAGGCGACCACGCTCGCCGAGCTTCAGGACGCCGGGCGCTCGCTCGCTGACCACTGAGCTCTTAAGGTCGCCGCCCGGCCCGGCGACACGCCGGCAAGAGCGGCAACCACCGGCTGGCGGCGACGGGCGCCTACAGCTGCACCTCCGACGGAACGCTGGTCGTGACGATCGGCGCCGAGATCGCGCGGGTGCCGGTCAGCTGCACCGAGTAGCGATCACCAGCGGGTAGATGGGGCGCCCCCGGCCGGGGGCGCCCCTCGCCGCGTTCAGCGCTCGGCGAGCGAGCGCACCACCGCCTCGTAGAAGCCCCTTCAGCCCTCGGCGAGCGAGCGCACGACCGCCTCGTAGAAGCCCTCGCCGTGGCCGGCTTCGGTGCGATGCACGTTGTCGAGCCCCGCACCCAGGCCCGCCGCGGCGTTGGCGACGAGGAAGAAGCGCCCGACCTGCGGCGCGATGCCGAGGTCCTCGCGCGAGTCACCGACCGCGATGCACTGCGCCGGGGCCAGCCCGCGCGCGCGCATGTGCAGCGCCACCGCCCCCGCCTTGGACGCCGAGCCGGGGATCAGGTGGTAGCAGCGGCGCCCAGCCTCGATCTCGCCGTTGTCGACCAGGCGCAGCTGCGCGTGGCCCTCGGCGGCGAGCAGCTCATTGGCCTGCTCGACCTCGACCACCCCGCGGAAGACGTGCGAGACCTCGCGGCCCAGGTGCCACGGCGCGTGCTCCTCGAGGCGACCGGCGTAGGCCTCGAGCAGCAGCGCCGGCGCGCCCGAGCGCTCGATCAGCTCGTGCGGGCTGAGCCCATCGCGGGGTGCGTAGGAGCCGACGAGCCACTGGGCCTCGCCGTCGACGACCACCCCCGAGCCGACCTCGAAGACATACGAGCGCTGCCCGAGCAGCCGCGCGTCCTCCATCACCTGCGCCCGGCGCCGGCCCGAGACGCAGACGACCTCGACGCCCGCGCGGTGGCAGGCCTCCAAAGCGCGCGCCGGAAGCAGCGTGAAGGCGCCGTCTCCGGTGCGAAACAGCGACGCGCCGTCCCCGAGCAGCGTCCCGTCGAGGTCGGTGTAGACGCAGCGCAAGACCATCGTCGTCGACTCTAGGCTCTCGCTGCGGTGCTCGTCCGATGGAGATGCCGGTGCGGTGCTCGGCCGATCAGCGATCGGCCTGCGCTCCTACCGGAAGCGATCGGACTGCGCTCCTCGCGCTAGTTCTGGGCGCGTGCTCCAGCGACGCCAGCGGCGGGCGCTGCCCGAGCTCGACCTCGGGCAGGACGCCGCCGGCGGCCTGGAAAGGTGCGAGCCGTTCTTCCTGCAAGCGCCCCTCACGCTGCAGCCGCTCGCAGACCGCCGCGAGCACGGCGTAGGCCATCGGACCGAGCGCGCTCAGCGGCTGGTGGTGGTTGAGGCGCTGCTCGAGGTCGACCTGCGCGATCGCCCCCGTCCCGACGGCGTCGCGCACGTCGAGCAGCATCGTCGTCTCGACGGCGTAGCCGGTCGCGAACGGGATCCGCTCCAGCAGCGACCGGCGCGCCGCGACCTCGCCCGCGAGCGGCTGGACCAGCGCGGCGAGATCGGGGTAGAACGCGCTCAGCAGCGGGCGTGCGGCGAGCTCGGTCACCCTGCCCCCGCCGGGCCCTCCACTCGAGCCGTCGCCGTTGGTGAAGGGCCTGCGGAAGGCACCTTTGACGAACTCGACGCCCTCCTCGCACAGCAGCGGGCCCAGCAGCCCGGTCACGAAGTGCGCCGAGAAGTCACGCGTGTCTGAGTCGAGGTAGACCACGAGCCCGCCGCGGGCGCGCAGCAGTGCCCGCCACATCGCATCGCCCTTGCCGAGCACCGGCCCCAGCTCGGCCGCGAGCTCCGCCTCCTGGACGGTCTCGGCCCCGGCCGCGGCCGCCACCTCCGCCGAGCCGTCGGCCGATGCCGCGTCGACCACGAGAACCTGGTCGACGAGACCCTCCAGCGCCAGCGTGCGCTCCACGATCGCGCCGACGGTGTCGGCCACCTCGCGCGTCGGGAGCACCACCGTGACGTCCTCGCGCTTGCGCTCGCGCAACCGCTCGAGCGGAAACTCGCCGTGGGCGAAGGAGCGGACCATGGCGGCCCTACTATGGCGAGCCGTGGCCGTCACCCGCGATCAGATGCCCTGGGATGCGCTGCTCAAACGCGGCGAGGGCGAGCAGCTCGTGGCCACGCGCACCGAGCGCTCGCAGGACCCGCTCGAGGAGCCGCTGCCCGAGACGCTGCACACCTCGGTCCGCGACGCGCTCTCGGACGCGGGGATCGACTCGCTCTACGTCCACCAGACCGATGCCTACGCCGCCGCGCACCGCGGCGACACGATCGTCACGACCGGGACCGCGAGCGGCAAGTCGCTCGCCTTCAACCTGCCGGTGCTCGACACGCTCGCGCGCGACCCTTCCGCGCGAGCGCTCTACCTCTACCCGACCAAGGCGCTCGCCCAGGACCAGGCGCGCTCCCTGCATGCGCTCGGGCTGAAGGCCCTGCGCCCGGCGATCTACGACGGCGACACCCCGCACGAGGCCCGCCGTGCGATCCGTCGCTCGTCGAACCTGATCCTGACCAACCCCGACATGCTCCACGTCGGCGTGCTGCCCAACCACGGCGCGTGGGGGGACCTGCTCGCCAACCTCGCCTGGATCGTCGTCGACGAGGCGCACACCTACCGCGGCGTCTTCGGCTCGCACGTCGCCAACGTGCTGCGCCGCCTGCGCCGGCTCGCGCTGGCCTACGGGACCGAGCCGCGCTTCGTGCTCGCCAGCGCCACGATCGCCAACCCGGTCGAGCTCGCGCAGCGGCTGATCGGGCGCGAGGTCGAGCTCGTGGCCCGCGACGGCGCTCCGCGCGCCGAGCGTCGCGTGGCGCTCTGGAACCCGCCGCTGATCGACGAGCGCACCGGCGCGCGCGCGTCGCCGCTCGCCGAGGCCGCGGACCTGCTCGCCGACCTCGTCGAGCAGGAGGTGCGCACGATCTGCTTCCTGCGCTCGCGCCGCGGCGTCGAGCTGATCCTGCGCTTCGCCCGCCTGCGCCTGGAGGAGCGCGGCCGTCCCGATCTCGCGCAGCTGATCTCGCCCTACCGCGCGGGCTACACCCCCGCCCAGCGGCGAGCGATCGAGCAGCAGCTGATGGCTGGTGAGCTGCTGGCGGTGGTCTGCACCAACGCGCTCGAGCTCGGCATCGACATCGGCGACCTCGACGCGGCGATCTGCGTGACCTTTCCCGGCACGGTCGCGAGCCTGCGCCAGATGTGGGGCCGGGCCGGCCGGCGCGACACCGGGCTCGCGCTCTACATCGCCGGCGATGACGCGCTCGACCAGTTCTTCTGCCGCCACCCGGACGAGCTCCTCGACCGTCCAGTCGAGGCGGCGATCCTCGACCACGAGTCCGAGGAGATCCACCTCGCCCACCTCTGCGCCGCCGCCTACGAGCTGCCGCTCTCGCCGGGTGACGAGGAGTTTCTCGGCCCGCGCTGGGAGGCCGCCGCGCGGCGGCTGGTGGGCCTTGGCGAGCTGCGCGAGCGCGGCGGGCGCTACCTGCCCCGCGGCGAGGGGTTCCCCGCCGCGCGGATAGCGCTGCGCTCGGCCTCGCCGGACTCGGTCGCCGTCGTCGAGGCCGAGGCCGGCGAGCTGATCGGCTCGGTCGAGAGCGCCCGCGCCCACACGGCCGTCCACGACGGGGCGATCTACCTGCACATGGGGCGCTCCTACGAGGTCGACGTGCTCGACCTCTCCGCCCGCCGCGCGCTCGTGCGCCCGTTCACCGGCGACTGGTACACCCAGCCCAAGACCGAGACCGACACCTTCATCGAGCGGGTCCACGACGTACGCGAGGTCGCCGGCTGCCCGCTGTCGTTCGGGACGGTCTCGGTGACCGACCAGGTGACCGCCTTCCAGCGCAAGCGCGTCTCCGACCACGAGGTGGTCGACCTCGTCGGGCTCGATCTGCCCGAGCAGCGCTTCGCCACCCAGGCGCTGTGGTGGGAGCTGCCTGCGCAGGCACTCGCGCAGGACTTCCCGCTCGACGTCCTGCTCGGCTCGCTGCACGCCGCCGAGCACGCCCAGATCGCCGTCCTGCCGCTGATCGCGATGTGCGACCGCTGGGACATCGGCGGGCTCTCGACCGCCTTCCATGCGCAGACCGGCGTGCCGACGGTGTTCGTCTACGACGGCCACCCCGGGGGGGTCGGCATCGCCCGCTGCGGGTTCGAGCGCTTCGAGCGCCTGGTCGCCAACGCGCTCGCGCTGATCTCGGAGTGCCCTTGCCGGGCGGGCTGCCCGTCGTGCGTGCAGTCGCCCAAGTGCGGCAACCTCAACGAGCCACTGAACAAGAACGGCGCGCTCGAGCTGCTGGGGCGGCTGTCGGGCTGAGCTGCGGTCGGAACGCCCGCGCCGGTCTCCGGCGATTCGCGACCGGGCTGGTGCGCCAGCCGGGACGTCCCCGCCCCACCTGACCAGCGCTCGCACGCGCGCGTACGCGCATGCACGACGCCGTGCACGGACGCCTCCGCCTTCAAGCTTCGCCGCGATGGGCCGAAGTCCTTGCGCATGCGGGCCACCTTTCTCCTGGCTCTCCTGGCCACCTGGCTCACGCCCGGCGGGGCACTCGCCGCGGGCAACGGTGGAGCCGCGGCGCCGCCGCCCGACGCAGTGACGGAGCTCGACAGCGGCGGCGAGCCTTACCACGACCTGTTCGAGCGCAAGCGCATCGTCAAGCCCAAGCCGAGAGGCCGGCGCAAGCTCGCGGGCGGCAGGCCGATCGACCCGCTGCCGCTGCTGCGAGCCTGGGCGCGGTAGCGGTAGGGCGCGTCCCCTACTCGTCGAGCGTCAGCCGCAACGTGCCACTGACCCCGTCGGGCTCGGCGCGCATCGAGCCCGACAGCTCGTCGAGCGGCCCGACGACGAAGCTGGTGCCGACCGCCCCGCCGGGCACGATCTCGCCGAGCCGGCCGAGGATCTGCGTCGCGACCTGCTCCGCGTCCGCACGCATGCTGACCGCCCCCTCGGCGCCCTCGACCGCAACCGGCTCGCTGGAAGCGAGGCCTGCAGCGCGCCCCTCGTTGCCGAGCACGAAGAGCCCGTCGGAGACCCCGAAGCTCACGGGGCCCGCCGGGGTCCGGAGCTCGTAGAGTCCGCCCGCGCTCGGACCCGAGAGCTCGACCGGCCCTCCGACCGAGCTCTCCACGATCCCGGGCAGGACCGGCTCGAGCTTCTCCAGCGTCGCCTTGAAGGCGTCGGGGTCGGCGAGCTGGGCGCGCACGCTGTAGGCATCACCGCCGATCGCCACGCTGGTCGCGATGTCACCTTCGAGCTGGTCGAGCAGGTCACGCTGGATGTCGATGTCGAGGCGCTGCTCGAGCGTCTGCTTGCCCGAGTTGTACTGGCCGTAGCCCTGCGGGTCGACCGTCTGCCCGGTGGCCTCGCCGAAGCGCACGAGCTGGCTCAGGTCGCGCAGACCCGCGCCGATCTCGCCGGGGGTCTCGAGCACGGGCGGACTCTGCTCGCCCGCCGCGAAGGGCAGGTCGGCCTCCTCGAGCTCGCCATCATCGGTCGCCACGCGAAAGTCCACGCTCGCCGAGTCGTCGGCGAAGGAGACCGCGAAGCCCGTCTGGCGCAACGCCGAGACCCACTTGACCTTGCGCGCGTCGGCCGTGTCGGGGTCGGCCTCGAGCAGGCCCTGTACGTCGAAGGAGCCGCGCAGTCCGGCGGCCTCGGGCATGCCCTCGGTGTTCTGCGCGAAGGCGTCCTCTGTCAGCCGGTCGCCTGCCTCGCGCTGCTCGAGCGCGGCCTCCAGGAGCTTGCGCGTCCCGGCGACGATGAAGGTGTCGCCCTCGACCGCAAATGCGTTGCCGTCATCGCTCTCGTAGATCGTCGCGCCGTTGCGCTCGCCGGACTTCTTTGGCCCGTCGCGCTCGAGCAGCTCGGTCAGCCGCTTGCCGTCGTTGGCCTCGACCGCCCCGACGAACTCCTCGTCGTCCTCGCCGTCATCGACCAACGCGGCTGCGTCGGTCCCACCGATCACCACCTGGTTTCCGAGCAGCGGCTTGACGTCGCGCTCGTAGTCGATGTCCCGATCGGCGAGCGCGGACTCGAGCTGGCCGGTGACCTGGCCCGCGAAGGGGAAGCGCTCGAGAATCGACCGTATCGACTGGATCTGCTCGCCGTCGGGGTCGGTCTCGGCGACGATCACGAAGGGAGCGTCCTCAGGCAGGTAACCGAGCGCGTTGTCGAGCGGGCTGGAGGCCTCCTCGGAGGCCCCGCCGCCGCAGCCGATGATCGCAATGGTCGCGCAGACGGCGGCGAGGACAAGGGGCGTTCGGGTGATGTGAAGCACCGGCGGCGGCAGTCTACCGCGTCGCCCTCGGGAGCCCGCCCGGGTCAGGCTGCGGGTGAGAGACGAGGTAACTGACAGACCAGCGTCGTGATTCGGCGAGCGCCGAGTGGGGCTGGCAAGCGCGCGGGCGCAGTCGATGCCGAGCATCGGCGAGCACCGCGGGCGCGCTCGCCCGCTCAGGCGCCGCCGAACGCACGGTGATTGAGGCGGGGAGCACTAAGGTCGCGGTGCGATGCGCGACGTCCCGATCCGGGGAGACATGATCCGCCTCGGCCAGCTGCTCAAGCTCTCGGGTCTGGCCGACTCCGGCGGCGAGGCGAAGGCCCTGCTCGCCGAGGTGGCCGTGACGGTCAATGGAGAGCACGAGGCCCGCCGCGGTCGCCAACTGCATCGCGGCGACGTGGTGGTGGTCGGCGAGGTGGAGGTGCGCGTGGCCTGAGCGGGGCGTTGATCCCACCGAAAACGCCTTGGTCACAGCGCGGCCCGCCGCCCGAACGGAATGGTCGTGCGCTGCCCGCTGATGGCGAGGCCCGGAATCGAACCGGGGACACCACGATTTGCAGTCGTCCCCGGCGCTTGCGGCCGTCTGCGCCTAGTCACCGTTTTTCCTGCTAAGCGACGACTTCCGCGCGTCCGTCCCCGTTCGCGTTTGCGGCTGTGTCCGGCTGTCCTGTTGCCCACCTGTTGCCCACCTTCACGGCGTCGTCCATGAACGCCGCGTCGCCCACGCCGTCGTCGAGCAGGTGCACATAGGTCCGCAGCGTGAAACCCGGGTCGGCGTGCCCGAGCCACTCCTGCACCACCTTCACGTCGCGGCCGGCGGCGAACAGCAGCGACGCGCACGTGTGGCGAAGCGTGTGGAAGGTCACGAACGGCACCCCGGCCGCCTCAGCGGCGGGGGCGAGCACGCGGCGGCGCACGTTCGCGTCGTTGACCCGCGCGCCGTGCGCGCTCGTGAACACCCGCTCCGAGCCCTGGCGCCCGGCGCCGAGCGTCCATAGCCGGCGCGCCATCCCCGGCGACAGCGGCACGTCGCGGCGCGAGTGGGCCGACTTGAGCGCCCCAACCTCACCGCGGCAGTCCTGGCGGCGCACCAGCAGCCGGGGACTTGCTCCGAGCTCGACGTCTCGCCACTCGAGCGCGACCGCCTCGGAGATACGTAGCCCCGTGTGGGCGAGCAGCTCGAACAGCGGCCGCCACTCGTCGGGCAGCGCCTCCAGCAGCCGGGACAACTCCGCGCGGGTGAGCGCCCGGATCTCCCGCCCCGGCTGCTCGGACTCACGGCGCGCGCCTACGCGCACGTCGCGCGTCGGGTTGGTCCGCACCGCCCCGTCCTCCACCGCGGTCGCGTACATCGCCCTCACCGGCGCGAGGATGGCCCGCACGGACGCGGGGCGCAGCCCAGCCGCCTCCAGGTGGCCGACGAACGCGCGCACGTCAGGTGGCTCGACCTCGGCGAGCTTGTGCCCGCGAAAGAACGGGACCGCCCACCGCTCGATGTCGCGCCGGTAGGTGCTCCGGGTGCGCTCCGAAAGCCCGCGCGACGTTCGCCCCCGGTAGGTGTCCAGCCACCGGCGCGCGTACTCCTCGAACGCCTGGCGCGAAGCGGGCCGCGACTCACCGGCGCCGCGCCGACCCTTCGCCTCGCGCGCCTCGTCGAGCGTGCGGTGAAACGACTTGTGCTGGCGGCCGCGGTGGCGCCACACGACGACGTAGCGCGCGCCGCGGCGGTAGATGCCCGGGGTGCGGGTCTTCTCCATCTGCGCCATCAGCGCTGCCCTCCCAGGGGGAGGCGGTCGCGCTTGGCGAGGTTGCAGACCCGGCAGAGCACCTGCAGGTTCTCGTCGAGGTCGCTGCCACCACGCGCCACCGGGATGATGTGGTCGATCTCGGGACGGTCGGAAGAGCCACACGTGCGGCACGCCGCCCCCTCCCGCTCGAGGATCAGCGCCCGAAGCGCCCGCGGCACGCTTCGGCGCTTTCGCTTCACCACGCGCAGCGCGGCCAGCGGGGGTACGCACCGGCCCGCGTCCGGAGCTTCCCCGGTCGGGCGGTGCTCCAGCGGGGCGCGGCGGACCGCCTCCCGAGCTTCCGCAGCCGTGCGGTACTCACGCGCGAACCGCGCCCCGCGGCGCCCCGCCTGGAACATGACCACGTAAGAGCAACCTTCGCGCGCCCCACACCGCCAGTCGCCCGCGCAGCCGGCGACGTGCCGGCGGTAGACGCCCGGGCTGGAGGTTGGCTCGAGCTTGGCGGCCATCACGCCGCCTTCCGGTTCGCGCGCTCGCGCTGGTCGGCGTCGTGTAGCTCCGCGGCGCGGTCGAGCACCCAGGCGAGCGCCGCCAGCAGTGGGCGCAGCTCGGCGAGCGCCTCGCCGTCGAGCGGGACGTAGTCGAGGCGCCGGGCGAGCTGCGGGGCGATGACCTTCTGCGCCATCTGCTCGCAGACGTGCGCGAGCCCGCCGACGTCGGCGGTACGGAACTCGATCGGCCCATCGTCTCCCATCTGCTCGAGCAGCCCTGCATCGCAGATGAGCTGGTCGGTCATCGAGCGCAGGTCCGCGGCGTTGCTCTTGGCGGCCAGCTCGTTCGCGGCGCGGCGCGGCGCGTTCTCCCGCTCGCCTTGCAGCATGCGGGTGTCGAAGGCGATCTCCTCGACCATCGCGGCGCGGAAGTGCTCGGCGTGCTCGGCCGGCACGGTCAGGGTGTGCTCATGCATCGGTGCTCCCTCGGTTGGTTGCGCGTCCGAAGGGATGGGCCGACGTGGGCCGCGGATAGGGTCCGCGGCGCATCGAAGGTCCGTCCTTCGGTGCCAGCCCCCCGGGCCGTTTGCCGCGGTCGCGGGGGGCACTACGCGGACCACACTACGCCCGCGGACACCGGCTCGCAAGCGAACTCTCTCGCGGCGCGAGAGTTCATCGGCTTCGCCGCGCCCGCCGTGCCGCCTCACCACACCGAACGCAGTAGCGATGCCGCTGACTCGCCGCCGCCAGGCCACACCGCACGCATAGCCGCTGCTTCGCCTGGGCAGCCCAACGCTCTGCCCGTTCCCCCGCGTGGGCGGCGTAGTAGGCCCTCGCCGTCTCAAGATCACACGCCTTGCAGATCGACCTACGGCCTGACGCCTTGGTCGCGTCGGTGTAGAACGCCTCTACAGGCTTCGTCTGCCCGCAGCGCGAGCAGACCACCGCATCACAGACCGAAACTCCAGTTGTCATGCGATCCTCACCCATTCTCTGCGAGCTTCTGGAGATCGGAGAGGGAAAGCCGACTGCGCGGTCAGAGAGAGGTTGGGGCGTCGAGGTCCCCCCCCACCCCGTGCGTACTGACAGCGACGGGTTTCGGCACGGTCCCACCCCTTTGGGGTAGTTCTGGCCGTAGATGGGCGGGGTGGTCGTGCCTCACGCTCCGAGCCCACCGGCGCTCGACATGACGCGCGGGACGTGCTGCCAGCCCCGAAGCGAACCGGGCGAGGGTGCCTGCTCCTCGCCGTCGACCGGCTCGACCGGCGCCGGGACCAGGCCGCGCGGGTCCTTCGCGCCGCCCTCGACCTGGGCGACCACTTGCTCGATGTCCTGCAGCGCGCCGGCGGGGAGGCCGGTCGGCAGGTCGCCGGGCGCGGCGCCGAGCACGTCGGCCCACGTCGAGCGGACGGTTCGCCATTCGCCGTGCGCCGCCGAGAGTCGCTCGACGGCCGCTATGACCGCGTCGCGTGCGGCGTGTGCGCGGTCGGTCAGCTCGGCGGTCAGGTCCTCGCGGCGCTCGGCGATCAGCTCGGCCGCGCGCTGCTCGGCTTCGTCGGCCACGAGCTTGGCGGCCTCGGCTCGCGCGTTGGCCTCGTAGTCGACCGCGCGCGCCGTCTGGACGCCCTGGGTTCATTCGTCGGTGGTCGACGTGCGGCCCTCGATGGCGGCGAGCTCGTCGCGCAGCGCGCGCTCGCGCGCCGGGTCTGCCTTCGCGCCCGCCGCCACCCCGGTCAGGTGGTTGGTCAGCGCCAGCCTCGCGCCCTCCAGGCGGCGGCCCGCGCCCCGGGCGCGCACCTCGAGCTCGGCGGCCCGCTGGTGGGCCTCACGTGCCTTCGCGCGCAGCTCGTCGAGCTGCTCGAACGCGCCGCCCTGCCTCGTCGTCTTCGTCTTCGTGGTCATCGATCGCCCTCGTCTTCCCGGCGCCCCTGCTCGCGCCGCTCGTTGTTTGCCTCGTAGCCCGCGGCCATTCTCGCCAGCGGGTTTGGCGAGAGGTCGCGCTGCTCGCGCTCCTCGCGCTCACGCTCGATCTCGTCGCGGATCACGCGGCGTGTCTCGTCGGTGTCCTTGGTCATGCGGCGATACCTCCTGGCAGGGTTGTCGGGTCGACGGTCGGGACCGCCACGGGGCACGTCAGGTCGATACGGACGCCGTTCTGTGACGCGAGCCGCTGCTCGTAGGGCAGCGCGGGGTCCCGAAACCCCGCCCGCTCGTGATCGGGCGAGCCGTCCGCGTTACGCGGGAAGAACGGATATGTCGCGTCTGGTCCTGGGTCGAGCGCGTCTTCAGCCATCACGCGCCTCTCTGCGCCGGCTGCGGGCGCGGTTGGGTGCTCTCGGTGTTCGTCATGTGTCTCTCCTTCGGTTGCGGGTCTCTTGGTCTTCGCGGCGGGCGCGCAGCTTTCGCGCGCGACGGTCGACCTCGGCGGCGCACGCCTCGCAGATGTAGCGGCCCGGCGCCGCGGGGTTGGTGCAGCGGCTGGTCGGGTTGGTGCAGCGGCCCCCGCCGGGCGGGGTCGACCACGGGAGGGAGGGCGGCCAGGGGTGCGAGCGGGCGGCGGCCATGGTCGGCGTGCTCCCCCGTTCGCAACGTAGGCGCGCAGGTCGGCGCGGGTGAAGAGCAGGCGCGACCCGTCGCGGTGCACGGGCAGCCGCCCGCTGGACGTGAGCGCGTAGACCCGGCTCGGCGGGCAGGAGAGGAACGCGGCGGCGGCGGTCACATCGAGGAACCCCGTGTCGTCGCCTGCGGCTTGCTGGTCGCGCTGCTCGAGCAGGTCGGCGACGCGCTCGGCCAGGCGCTCGAGGAGCTCGTCGGGCAGCTCGAGCGCGAGCGGGCGGCCGGCGGCGGTGCTCATGCGCGCCCGCCGATCGGCCAGGTGAGAGGCACCAGGATGTACCCACGTACCCGCTTGTACCCTCGCTCTACGCGCGTGCGGGCGTACGCGGGCGCGCGCACACGCGGTGCAGCAGTACACGCGGGTACATGGGTACACGGCGGTACACGCGGGTACGCGCTCATTCGTGCTCCCAGGCGGGCGGGATGACGTAGACGCGGGCCTTGCGCTTGCCCTGTCCGCCGGGTTGGCGCTGCTGCAGCTCGCCGGGGTGCTCCCAGCCGACCTCGCTCATACGGCCGTGCAGGCTCGCCCACGCGATCGGGCGCCCGGCCATGTGCCGAGCGTGGCCGGCGAAGTCGCTGGTCCGCACCATCATCGCGCCGGCCTCGTCGGCGACGAGCGCGGCGCGTTCCCCGGCCGGGGCGTAGCTGGGCAGCTCGGCGGGCGGCGTCCAGCTCGCGAGTATGCACAGCGCCTCCCAGCGGCCATGCGGGCTCGCGAGGTCGGCGACGTCGACTCGGTTACGCGCCGCGGCTGCGAGGAACGTGGCGCCCCACTCGGCCGCTTCTCCGCGCTCGTCTGCCTCGGCATGAAGCTCGGCCAGGCGAATGATCGACCCGGCGACGTGGAGCGCGTCGGCGCGCCCGTAGGCGGGCATCTGGCAGCCGGTGGCGAGCATCACGACCGCGACGAGCCGACCGCCTTCGAAGGCGTCGGCGGCCCGCTCGAAGGTGAAACGGCGGCCGGAGTCGAGCACGACTACCAGCCGCGCGTCGACCGTGCGCCCGTAGCGCTCGGCCCTCGCGACCGGATCGCCGCCGAGCCCGAGCGCAGCCGTCAGCCATCCGGCGACCTCCTCGCGCGGGGCGCCCGGTGGCGGCGCCGCAGAGGGAAGCAGCGACTTCGCGCGTCCCTTCGGCGCCTTGGCGTCCTTCGCCGCGCGCAGCTCGGCGACCACGGGGCGCTCGTCGGCGGCGCTCATGCCGCGGCCTCGCTCGCGAAGTGGCGCTCCAGCACGCCGCGCACGGCGAGGAAGTCAGCGCCTCGAAGTGGCAGCGGGTAGCCGCCGAGCAGTGCGGCGAGGGTGTAGACGGTCCCGCCTCGTCCGCAGCCGAAGCAGTGCCAGCCGGCCTCGGCGTCGTCGTAGACGTGCATGGACGGCGTCGAGTCGTCGTGGCCGGGCAGCGGGCAGCAGACCTTGCCGTCGCGGCCGACCGCGCGGCCCGTCAGCGCCTCCACGTAGACGGGCGGCGCGATGTCCGCGAGCCGGTCGGGAACGGCGCTCAGCGGCCGTACAGCGCCGCTGGCGCGGCCCTCGCGGGCGCGAGGGTTCGGCGGGTCGGGTAGGTCGCCGACGACCGCGGCGGCGTTCGCGTAGATCGCGAAGGTGGCCTCGAGCGTCACGGCCACCGGCTCGCCGCGCTTGAAGCGAAAGGTCATCGGAGGGCGCAGAATCCTCGCGACATCACAGGCGCGCGGGTCGGCACCGAGCACGTGTGCGAGCCGGCGGTTCGCGCGCTCGAGCTCGTCGGGGCCGACCGGCTCGATCAGCGACCAGTAGGCATGCCTCCCGCGCCCCGAATGGACGATCATCGACGGCGCCGGGGCGAAGCGCTGCAGCGCGTCGAGCGAGTCCAGCTCGTCGCAGTCGGACCAGAGGACATGCGCTCGTTCGATCGCAGCGCGAGTGCCCTCCTGACGGGCGCGTGGCGCCACTCCGATGAAGAGGTCAGTGGTCCGCCCGCGCGCCTCGATCAGGCGGGCGAGCCGGTCACGGGCGGGCAGCGCGACGAACTCTCGCCCCATCCGGCCGTCGCGCAAGCGCCATCGCAGCTCGCAGAAAGAGCCGGCGGGCTCGGCGCCGAACAGGCAATCCAAGTAGGTGCCGAGCGCGCTCACGAGGACGGCCCGTCTGGGTCGATGGCGGCGATGAACTTGCCGACCTGCTCCCACTCACCGGCGGTCATGACCCAGCCTCCGCCCCAACGAACCGGCGCCCGAGAGCCACGGCCACCTCGCCCACCGGACCCGACCCGGCAAAAGGGTCCACGACCAGCTCGTCGGCCCGGGTCAGCGACTCAATCAGCGGGATCAGTTCGTCGCGGCCCTGCGCCCACTCGTGCAGCGACTTTCTCGCCGGGGTACCCGCGAGCCGATCGGCAACGTAACCGCGATCGCGGCGCTGCTCCTTGACGAACCACACGATTGCTTCCAGCCGATCGTCACGAACTTGCCGGGGAGGTTTTGGCTCCCGTGGCCGTGGGTGAGCGCGAGTGTCCACCAGTAGCGCAGGTGCTCCGACAGCCGCGTAAGCACTTCCGGCAGGTTCCCCTGGCCGGAGTAGGCGAGCAGCGATCCGCCCGGCACGAGTACCCGTCCGACAAACTCGGCGAGGTCAGACCACAGCGGCAGGAACTCGGCGGGGTAGGGCGGGTCGGTCAGGATCAGCGCGACGCTCGCCGGCTCGATGTCGGCGAGCGTTTCGCGGAAGTCGCCGCGGCGGACCTCGACGGCACCGGAACGCTCCGGCTGGTCTCCGTTGGGCCGCGTCTTCTCGTCGATGTAGCGCAGCACCGCCCCGCGCGAGATCTTGCCGTCGCGGACCGCTTCGACCGTGTACTCCCGGTGGTCGGCCATCTTGCGAAAGCGGTGGCGCTCGTCCGTGGAGATACTTGGATTGGTCACGACCAATCCAACGTCGCCCTTCCCGTTAGGGGTGGCTTTCCCGAGCAACTCCCCGATCCGCAGCTCGAGATAGCGCAACCCGGCTTGCAGCTCGCGCACGTCACGGCCGCGGCCCTTGTGCGCCGCGACGTGGCCCCTCAAGCTGGCGTGGCCCTCCCACAACAGATCGGGTCGCTCCACCGCTCCGACCTCGCCGAGTAGCCACTCAGACCACCCACGCGGGACCGGATCGCGCGCCGGGTCCGGGAGTACGAGCGAGCCGGTCACGCCGCCCGCCGATCCTGGGCACGCTCGGCGCCCCCGATGGCGCGGAAGCGGGCGGCCAGGGCGTGCAGCTCGCGGCGCCTCGGTGCGAGCGGACGCCGCGCCTGGGCCTCGAGCTGCTCGGCGAGCTCGGCGAACGGGCAGCGGGCGGGCGCGTTATCCTGGAGCACGCGTCGCCGCTCCACCGGCGAGCTTCACCGCGGCCCGGGACTTGTCCCCCGGGTCGTGGTCGTTCAGGGCTCGAAGGATCCGCGGCAGCACGTCGCTGCGCTCAGGCGTGTAGCCGCTCTCGAACAGCTTCACCGACGCGGTCGAGCAGCCTGCCCGACGTGCCAGCTCCTCTTGGGAGAGCTGGGCCGCCTTGCGAAGGCCCCGAAGCCGACCGCTGGCGGGGTTAGCGTTATCCCTCGTGAGTGGCGTCGTGTACATCGTGCCGCCAGTGATAGCCCGCCAGGAGGCTCCTGGCGAGGCCTCAAGCGCTCCGCCCACCGGACCGGTGACCGCAGCTGACGCCGAGCAGCACGAGCGCGACCTCTTCACCGTGCTAGGCGCGTGGGCGGTGATCATCCGGCGATCCTCAGACCACGCCGAAACGGTGCGTCGTCACGGCATGACGGTCCGGGCGCTCCGCCCCCGGTTGGAACTCACAGCGCGTCTAGTCACCAACGCTCTGGTGCCCAAGGTCAACCAGGACGTCGCCGTGCTGCGCGTAGCCGGGCGTCACTCTGCTGCCGCCCGGCTGGCCCAAGACATGCGTGCTCGAGATCGCGAAGCAGCGGAGCTTCTCGACGTCTGCCTCTCCATCGGCCTAGCGGCACGGATCCACGTCTATCTGGACCTGGCAGACCAGCTAGAGCCCCTTCGAGCTCTCCTCAGCATCCGCAGCCAGCTCGTGACCTTCGACGACGCCTGGCCGGCGGGCGCCCCCTCAGTCTGTCGACGCTGCACGCTCGTCTGGCAGCCGCAGCGCTACGGGCACGCCGAGGTATGCGACGAGTGTGAGCGCCACCCGAACGTCCCGCCACTGCTGCACCAGCTGCCTCACGTAGACGGCCGCGGCATGAGTCTTCGGGGTCCGTTCGCAGGGACCACTCACCTGCGCCAGTGCGTCGTCTGCAACGACGACTTCATTTCAGCGAAGCGAACGACCCTCTACTGCCGGCCCGCGTGTAAGAAAGCGGCGTCGCGGGCACAGCACCGTGGCGAGCCAGTCCGGATCCCGGCGCCGAACTCGCATCCCGAGAATCGCAGGGCAGCGCAAGTAGCAACCCGGCAAGTCGCCGAGGCGATCCAGCAGCAGACGGCGGCGGAGCCATGTGACACGCCTGGGATCGAGGAGCAGGGTGGTCTCTGGCCTGTGATCGGCTTCACTGCCCGCGATCGCCGGCAAGCGAACTCGAGCAGCTAGTAGAGCCATTCTCGTTTTCTGAGAGTCCTACTTCAGAGGACCGGCGCCTAGGCGACCTCACAAACACGCTGCGCAGGGATCTGCTCGCGTTCGCCCGGTCGAGGCGTGACCAGCGCTCAGACCTCCCCGGCTCAGCGGCGCTGTAAGCGCTCCTAAGCGGTTCCCGGGTGATTCACCGGAAACCATCTTGCCCTGCTGGGCAGCAGGCCAGAGAGCGGAACAATTGTTCCGGGTCGGAGCGCTCCCTGCCGGCCGAGAGTGCTGCGAGCGCGCAGGTGCGCCGCAGGAGGCATTGGCTACGGCCGTAGCCAATCATCGCTGGCATTGGGCACCCGAGAGTCCGCATGCGTACTCATTGTCGGAGCGCTGGCCCCGGGCCCGAGAGTGCGGTCGTCCTTGTCGAGCGCCGATCCTTCGGTCGTGACCGAATGATGCGTTGCTGCGAGGCTCTGTATCGGTACCGATACGCTCGACACACCGGGTCGGAGCGCTGGCCCCGACAGAGTTTCGCGCCGGCGAGAGCGAGATGTCGGAAATTTCCGACAGAAACTGTCTGAGCGCAGGCCACGTGACAGGCGGTCACGTGGCGGCGGTCGTCCTCGGCGTGGCGATTCGCCGGCTCGCCCGCACCGAGGAGCTGCTCGCCGGAGGCAGCCGGCTACCCGCGGTGCTCGCTGCGCCGCGCCAGGTGATCCCAGCCGCCCTGGGCGGTCGCTCGCACGCCGGGCGGGCCTACGCCGCGGCGGCGCGCGCGACGTGCGCGTCTCGCCGGCACCGGCCGGAGCAGTAGCGGGCCGTCGAGCGCTTGCCGCGACCGATCGGGCCGCCGCAGTGCGCGCACGTGTCGGCGAGGTCGAACGGCTCGCAGCGTTCGGGGTCCTGGCCGAGCAGCACGAGCGCGAGCTGCGGCGCCGGCGCCGGCGCGTGCCGGTAGGCGGCCGCCCACTGTTCGGCAGTGTCGGCGAGCACGGCCGACCACGCGGGGCGTTCGTCGTCGTCGTCGACCGCCGCGAGCGTGCCGGCGAGCGCCGTCGGCCAGGCGTCGGCGAAGTCGAGCCCGGCGGCTCGCGCGTCGGCGAGCGCGGCCCGCAGTCGCGGACAGGGGGCGGTCGCGACGGTCACGGATGGGATCGTGCCCCGGCGACCGGACGGCGCTCGAGGCTTGCGGGCTGTTGCCCAATCAGTTGCCCAGACCGCCCCGAACACGGCGCCGACGGTAGCCATTAGAGCGCCTACACCCCTTGCTAGAGCGGGTTTCTGGCGATGGCGAGGCCCGGAATCGAACCGGGGACACCACGATTTTCAGTCGTGTGCTCTACCAACTGAGCTACCTCGCCGCGGGCGCCATGGTACCGGCCCCCTACAGTCTCGGGCCGTGGCGGCGGGTACCGAGATCGAGCGCTTCGGCGGGGTCCCGGACCCGATCTGGCGGCGCATCCTCGCCCAGCCCGAGCGCGCGCCGGAGCTGATCGCGCTCGCCGCAGCCGAGCGCTTCGCCGACCCCGCGGCGCGCTGGGTCCAGATCGCCGGCCAGGGCCACAGCCCGCACTCGCTGTCGCAGGTGGCGCTGACCAAGCACGTCCGCCTCGCGCGCGTGGAGGGGTTCGGGCTCGGCTTCGGCGGCATCGTGACCAGCGCGGCCAACCTCGGCGGCATGCTCTGGATCCAGGCGCGGATGGTCTTCTACATCGCCGCCGCGCACGGCTTCGACTCCCACCACCCGATGCGCCCGGCCGAGCTGCTGGCGCTGTGGGAGGTCTACGACTCGCCCGCCGCCGCGCGCGAGTCGCTCGACGGCATCGGCGCGACGATGGCGCAGTCGTTGGTCGAGAAGCGCCTCTCCGGGGGGAGCGACCGCAAGCTCAGCGAGCGGCTCGTGCGCTACGTGGGCAAGCGGGTCGCCAAGCGCTACGCCGGCCGGCTGATCCCGCTCGTCGGCGCGCCGGTCAGCGCCGTGCAGAACGCCGGCTCGACGAAGGACCTCGGCGCGCGCGCGCGGGCGTACTACGGCAGCTGAGCCGCGCTCGGCGCCGCCCGGCCCGACGGCTGACACGTTTCCGCCCGCGACGAGGATGGCCATCAGCGTCAGGCTGATGCGTCCGCACGCGACCTTACCCTCGACGAGCCATGGAACAAGCCAGACTGATCGACTTCGACCCTGGGCCCGAGGCGCCCGCGCCGGCCTCCGAGCCCCCTCCGGCGGCCGAGCCCGCGCCGGCCCCCGAGCCTGCTCCGGCGGCCGCGGCCGCAAAGCGCTCCGTGCGCGAGCTCAGCGACGGCGAGAGCGTCGACTCCGTCTTCGAGGTGCGCGCGCTCGACCGCCGCCAGAAGCGCAACGGCGACGACTTCCTCAAGCTCACGCTCGGCGACGCGAGCGGGCTCGTCGAGGGCGTGGCGTGGGACTCGGTCGACGAGATCGCCGCGGTCGCGCTACCGGGGGCGGCCGTGCGCGTCAGCGGCCGCTACGCCGGGGACGGCCGCTACGGCGCCTCGATCAAGGTCGGTGGCGTACGCGCTGCCGTCGCGCACGAGTACGAGCTCGCCGACCTCAGCGAGGCGCCGCCCGTGCCGCTCGACCAGATGACCGCCGACCTCGACGCGCTGGTCGCCACCGTCCAGCAGCGCCACCTGCGTGAGCTGCTCGATCGTCTGCTCGGTCAGGGCAGCGAGGTAGGCGAGCGCTGGCGCGCGGCGCCGGCGGCGAAGGTCTACCACCAGGCCTACCGCCACGGGCTGCTCGAGCACTCGCTCTCGGTCGCCCAGGGCGTGAGCGCGATGGCGTCGACCTTCCCGGGTATCGACCGCGACGTGGCGGTCGCCGGCGCGCTGCTGCACGACATCGGCAAGATCGATGCCTACGAGCAGTCCGGCGGCGCGATCGACCTGTCCGACCACGGCAAGCTGCAGGGCGAGATCCCGCTCGGCTACTACCGCGTGCGCCGCGCGATCGAGGACGTGGACGGCTTCCCGGCCGAGGTCGCCCAGGCGGTGCTGCACATCATCCTCAGCCATCACGGCAGGCTCGAGCACGGCAGCCCCGTCACCCCCTGCACGCGCGAGGCGACGCTCGTGCACATGGTCGACAACCTCGGCGGCACGCTCGGGAGCTTCGACCGCATCGAGAAGGGGCTCGGCGAGGGCGAGTGCTGGTCGCGCTTCGACCGCGCGCTGTCGGGCTCGGCCTACTTCCCGCAGGCGCTCGCCGACGCCGACGACCGGGCAGCCTGAGCCCCTGCCGCAGTCCACGCGCTGATCCGGCTGCCCGCAAATAGCGGGCGCGGCCACACCTCACCCGCGCCGCTCGACCGAGCGCGCGTATCCTGGCCCGTCGATGGCCAAGGACACCGAGAAGCTCATCCGCCAGCTCTCGCTGATCTCGTTTCTGATGGCCGAGCGCCGGCCGATCTCGGCGCTCGAGATCCGCCAGGACGTCGAGGGCTATGCCCAGATGACCAGCGACGAGGCCTTCAACCGGCGCTTCTACGCCGACCGCGCCGAGCTGTCCTCGCTCGGCATCGAGCTCAAGATCGAAAAGCAGAGCGAGGGCTCCTTCGAGGCCGAGACCTACACGCTGCCGCCCGAGAACTTCTACCTGCCCGCGATCGAGTTCTCCGACCCCGAGCTCGCCGGGCTGCGCACGGCGCTGAGCCTGCTCGACGGCGAGTTCGCCTACGCCGAGCCGCTGCGCCCGGCGCTGCAGCAGCTCTCCTGGGGCAAGCCCTCGCCGCTGTCGGCGCCCGAGCAGCAGACGGTGCGCCTGGCGATGACCGCGAGCTCGGGCGGGCGCGATCTCAGCCAGCGCCTGTCGAAGGTCGAGACGGCGATCTTCAGACGCAAGACGATCCTGTTCGACTACTACACGATGGGCCGCGACGCCCGGGAGTCGCGCAAGGTCGACCCCTATCACCTGCTCTTCCGCGGCGGCCAGTTCTATCTCGTCGGCCACGCACACGAGCGGGGCGCGGTACGCGTATTTCGCCTCTCGCGCATCCGCGGCAAGGTCGGCTACAGCTCCAAGGCCGAGCACGACTTCCAGCGCCCCGAGGACTTCGATCCCCGCACCTACGCCACACGCGCCGACTGGCAGCTCGGCGAGCAGCGCGGCGTCGCGCGGATCTGGCTGTCGGACCGGATCGAGTGGCTCGTGCGCCGTCACGTCGGCCCCGACACGGGAACCATCGAGGAGGCCGACGACGGCAGCGTCGTCTTCGAGACCCCCTACGGCGACGCGCGCGCGCTGATCGCGTGGGTGCTCGGCCTCGGGCCGCGTGCCCGGATCCTCGAGCCGCCCGAGCTGGTCGAGGAGGCGCGCGAGCGGATCGACCT
>JBPCPD010000230.1:0-12705 GCA_050999535.1 Thermoleophilaceae bacterium | reverse complement strand
GGGCGACGGCGCCGACTGGCTGCGGGCCCACGCGCGCGTGGGCGGGCACGTCGCGGTCCCGGTGACGGCCAGCGGCAGGCGCGGGCCGCTGCGCCTGAGCGGCGAGCTCGGCGTGGTCAACGGCGGCCCGCGCCTGCTGCGCCGTGGCGTGTCCGACGTCAACGCCCGGGCCGAGGGCTTCGACCATCCCGGCGACCCCGAGTTCTTCTACCGCTTCGGCGTGCGTCGCAACCCGCGCACGCTGGCCGGCGTCACGCCCACGGGCAACCTGCTGCTGGTGACCGTCGACGGGCGCCGGCCCGGCTACAGCGTCGGGGCGAGCTTCGACGAGGAGGCGGCGATCGTCCGGGCACTCGGCGCTCGCGACGCGCTCAACCTCGACGGCGGCGGCTCGACGACCATGGTCGCCCGCGGCCAGCTCGTCAACCGCCCCTCCGACGCCACCGGCGAGCGCCCGATCGGCGACGCCATCGTGCTCGAGCCCTGAACCCCCGAGGGCCCCTTCGTTGAGGTTATGCACGCCAGGCGTGCATGACCTCGACCAACCCCGCCCGCGAGTCCAATCGACCGGCCGGGGGCGCGGCCCGTCATAGTCCCCACCACATGGGTTCCACCGATACAGGCCAGCAGCGCTCCGACGATACGGACGACCCCGTGCGGGTGCTCGTCGAGATCTCCAGGGGCAGCCGCAACAAGTACGAGTACAACCAGGAGACCGGCGAGATCGAGCTCGATCGCCGGCTGTTCGCGGCCGTCACGTACCCGACCGAGTACGGGTTCGTCAAGGACACACGCACCGAGGAGGGCGAGGAGCTCGATGCACTCGTGACCACCACGGAGCCGACCTTCCCAGGGTGCGTGATCCGGGTCAGGCCGATCGCCATGCTGCGGATGTTCGACGGCGAGACCCCCGACTACAAGATCCTCGGGGTCCCGCTCGCGGATCCGTACTGGAGCGAGCTCGAACGGCTCGACGATCTGCCCGGCGACCTCGCCCAGGAGATCGAGCATTTCTTCGAGGTCTACACCGAACTAGAGGGCAAGCAGTGGCGGCTCGAGGGCTGGGGCGACCGCGACGAGGCAGTCGCCGAGATCGAGACCGGTCGCGAGCGCTTCCGGTCGGCGGGCGACGACGGGGGCTGACGGGCGGGCGACGACGGGGGCTGACGGGCGGGCGACGACGGAGGCTGACGGGCCGTCACCGGCCGCAACGCAGGCCCTCCCGTGCGCGCGCGGCGATGCCGCCGCCGAGCGGCTCGCGCGGCGCCAGGGCGATCACGGTCGCGACCGCCGCGCCGGCGCCGTAGAGGACGCCGGTGAGCCCGACGGCCTCGGCGAGCGCGCCGCCGATCGCCGGACCGGCGAGCAGCCCCGCCCCGAGCGCGAACATCACCGCGCTCAAGCCGGCTGACGGGCGGTCAGAGAAGATGTGCGAAGGAGACTCCGACGGCGGCGACGCCGCTCGCGACGAGGGCAACGGGGGGCCCCGCGCGCCGCGATCAGCGCGACTCGGTCGTGTGGTCGAGCGGGCAGCCGCGATCGCCGCAGCAGGCATCGCGGTCGCACAGACGGCAGATGCGCAGGGCGCCGGGGCGGTCGCTTGCGGCGTCGGCGACGAGCTTCTCGAGCAGGCGCTCGAGCTGCGCTCGCTCGCGGTCGGTGAGCGCCGTGAGCGCTGCCTCGAGCGCCTCGGAACGCGCGGTCTGGACGCGCCTGAGCGTCGCGCGTCCGCGCCGCGTCAGGTGGAGCGCGACCGAGCGCCCGTCGCGGCCCGGACGGCGCTCCAACTGGCCGTCCGAGGCCAGCCGATCGACGAGCCGGACGACGCCCGACGCCGTCAGCCCGACGCTCGCCCGGAGCGCGTCGAGCGACTGCCCTGGATGGGCGTCGATCGCGACCAACGCCGCCGGCGCGGCCGCCAGGTGGCCGGCCGCGCGCTCGGTCGCGGCCCGGACGGCGTCCACGACCGCGATCGAGTGAGCTCCGAGCAGGTTGGTCGTGCGGTCAGCGATGCGCGGAGAGTATATATGCGTGAGTCACACACTCTGCCCGGGGGGGCGCCTGCTGGGGCGTCCTCGTTGAGGCTATGTACGTCTGGCGTGCATGACTCGACCAAACGACGAAGGAACACGCAGCGCACGCCGAATGCGTGCAAACCGACCAATCTGGGCAAGGGCAGTGGCGAGGCGCACACGCTCGGTCGGTCGTGGGCATCGCCCCCGGCCGGTCCGGGCTTCCATCCACCACCGAGGAGCTCCGAAATGAGCATCGTCAGCCGCGTCGTCGACGCGATCGTCACCCTGATCACCGCGCCCTTCCGCGCGATCGCAGCGCTGTTCGGGCGCCGCGGCGGCGGCGGAGGAGGCAGAGGCGGCACACGGCGGCGCTGAGCCGCCCTGTCGCGTCCTGCCAGCTCGACGACCCGCGGTTCGTCGACTCGGTGGCCGCGGCGCTCGCGGATGCCGAGCTGCCCGCCGGGAGACTCTCGCTGGAGCTCACCGAGGGTGTGCTCGTGCGCGAGGACACCATCGCCACCCTGGAGGCGCTCAAGCGGCTCGGCGTGCGGATCGCGATCGACGACTTCGGCACGGGCTTCTCCTCGCTGAGCTACCTGCGGCGCTTCCCGATCGACGTCATCAAGATCGACAGGTCCTTCACCGCAGGGATCCGGGAGGGAACGGCGGGCCGAGACGTCATCGCCGGGATCCTCAAGCTCGCCGACAGCCTCGGCGTCACCACCCTCGCGGAGGGGATCGAGGTCGGCGAGGAGCTCGACGCGCTGCGGGAGATGCGCTGCTCGCTCGGCCAGGGCTTCATGTTCGACAAGCCGCTGTCCTGCGACGATCTCTCCCGACGGCTGAGCGCTGCGAGCGTGGCGCCAGCGCCCAAGGATGCGCGGCGCCTCGGCCTGGCGAGCGAATAGGCCTCCCCGCTACCTGCCGGACCCGTCGCCCGCCAGCTGCGAAGTCGCCCCAGCGCGCCCGTACGGGCGCCACCCGTTGGTCACCGGCATGTGCAGGTCCTTGCCCCACGCGCGCGCGGTGATCTTGACCCCGGGCGAGACCAGACGCCGCTTGCGCTCGCCCTCGATCACCAGGCGCAGCACGTCCTCGACGGTCCGCCGGTCGAAGCCGGCGGCGACCAGCTCCTCGACCCCCTCCCCCGCCTCCATGAAGTGCTCGACGATCTGGTCAAGCACGCGGTAGGAGGGCAGCGAGAGCTCCTCGCGCAAGCGCACCGACGGCGGGCGGTCGAGCAGGTCCTCGGGCAGGTCGTCCTCGTCCTCGGAGTGGTTGCGCCAGCGCACGAGGTCGTAGAGCAGCGTCTTGGGACAGTCGCGCAGGGGCGAGAAGTCCCCGGTCATGTCCCCGCCGAGCACGCCCGCGCCGACCGAGAGCTCGGACTTGTTGCCGGTCGCGAGCACCATCGCGCCCATCGCCTCGCCCATCGTGCGCAGCACCGCCGCCCGCGCGCGGGCGCGCAGCTCCTCGAGCGCGTCGCCCTCCGGGGCGTCGCCGACCTGGTCGGCCGCACCCTCGAGGTAGGGAGCAACCGAGCCGAGCGGGCGCTCGGCCAGCTCGATCCCGAGCGCCGCGGCCAGGTGGCGCGCCGCGCGCAGCTCCTCGTCGCCCTCCCCGGGAGCGGGCATCGCGACGGCGAGCACGTTCTCCGGTCCGAGCGCGTCGACGGCCACGGTGGCGGTCACCGCCGCGTCGATGCCGCCCGAGAGCCCGAGGATCAGGCGCCCGAAGCCGTTGTGGCGGGCGAAGTCGCGCACGCCGATCGCGAGCACACGCCAGATCTCCTCGAGCGGCTCGTAGACCGGCGCCGGTGGGGGCGGCGGCGCCGCCTCGCGCAAGGGCTGCACGCGCGCGTGGACGGTGCGCACCGGCGCCGTGATCGGCCGCGGAGCCGCGACGGGCACGTCGAGACAGAAGCGCGCGGCCTCGAACTGGGGGCCGAGATGGCGGATCTCGCCGCCGGCGTCGGCGATGATCGAGCCGCCGTCGAAGACGAGGTCGTCGGCCCCGCCGACGCAGTTGACGTAGACCACGGGCACGCCGTTACGCCGAGCGACCGCGGCGGCGGTCTCGCGCCGGGTCAGGCGCTTGTCGCGGTAGTAGGGCGAGCCGTTGGGGACCAGCAGGATCTGCGCGCCGGTCGCGGCCTGCAGCTCCGGCGGGCCGTCGCCCGACCACAGGTCCTCGCAGATGCAGATGCCCGCCACGACCCCGCCGATGCGCCACAGCGCGCCCGGGCGATCGCCCGCCGCGAAGGTGCGTGCCTCGGAGAAGACGTCGTAGGTCGGCAGCAGCACCTTGTGGTAGACGCCGCGCAGCTCGCCGTCGCAGAGCACCGCGGCCCCGATCGCCGACGTGCGCTCGACGGTATCCCACCCGCGCCGCGGCGGAACGCGGTCAACGCAGCCAACGACCGTGACCGTCGAGCCCGACCGCCGGGCCAGGCCCGCGAGCGCCTCCATCGCCTCGTCGACGAACTCCGAGCGCAGCGCCAGGTCCTCGAGCGGGTAGCCGGTCAGCGCGAGCTCGGGCAGCACCAGCACGTCGGCGCCCTCGCCCTCGGCCCAGTCCATCGCCGAGGCGATCTGCGCGGCGTTGCCCTCGATGTCCCCGACGACGTTCTCCAGCTGCGCGCACGCGACGCGCAGGACGGGCTGCGGCTGGCCATCGACGCTCACGACAGCCAACCTAGCGCCGGTGGGGGCGGGCAACGATTGTCGATTCGACGCCGCGCTCAGGACGAGCTGTCGCGGGCGCCGAACAGGCGCGCGAGGTAGGGCGCCTGCGGGTTGCGCGTGGGCTCGAGGCCGAAGAGCGTGCCCGCCAGCGCCGGCGTCGCGTAAGCGCCCGCCCCGACGGCGATGCGCAGCCCCGCGAGGGCCCTTGTGGCGGTCGAGGCGTCCATCGGCGCGATCCTACCCCGGCGCGCGCCCGGGCAACCGCTATCCGACGGCCCTCACCCCGTCCGCTCCGAGCAGCCGCCGGACCACGCCTTCAGGCTCGGCCACCGAGGGTCACGACACAAGACGCGCGCGCAACAAGAGGCGCACGGGTTCGTGACGAAAGGCCTATCCGCTCGGAAACAGCTCGCCGACGGGCAACACGAAGCCCGGCAGCATGGGCGACTCGAGCGGTGCCCCACGGTCGAGCTCCAGCGCCTCATCAAACCTCGGCCCGTTCGCAGTCGAGCGGCGAAAGACCAGCACCGCCTCCGCCGCGGTGTCGACCAGCCACAGCTCGGACAGCCCGTGGCGCTCGTAGGCCGCCTTCTTCGGGCCGACGTCGTAGCCCCAGGTCGCCGGCGAGCGGACCTCGACGGCGAGGTCGGGCATCGGGTACGGCGGCCGACCCTCACGCGCAGGCACCCGGCCTTCGGCGTACCAGAGGACGTCCGGGGCAAAGACGTTGAAGTCGTCGATCTCGACGTCCCTCGGCACGGCCACCCGCCCCCTGCCGGGCTTGGCTCGCACCCAGCTTCCGAGGGAGAAGAGGAGCTCCTCCACGATCTCCCCATGCAGCGCCGTGGGCTCACTCACCACGACCTCCCCTAGAACCAGGTTCCACGGCCGTCCCCGCTCGGTCACGGGCAGCGCCAGGAACTCCTGCGCGGTCACGCGCTCGGCGACGGGCATGGCGGTCATCGTAATCCTCCCGGTGGGTGTCGGTCACACCCGCCACAGGGCGGGAAGAGCAACTTCTCGCCCCCTACCGGCCGATCACCAGATCCGCGTGACCCGGTACTCGTCGAAGACCTTGTCGGCGGACACGATGGTCGCGTGCTCGCAGACCGCCTGCCGCGAGCAGTTCGTCGAACGGGTCGCTGTGGACCCCTAGCAGCGCGGTACCGCCACGCGTGAACGTCGGTGACCGCCAAGCGCTCGAAGGCGAACTCGTCGAGGCGCTCGGGCAGGGCGCTGGGAGCGCGCAGCTTGCCCAAGGCGCTCTTGATGGCCGCCGACCACCGCCAGGGCCTTCTCGTCCTTGCCGAGGCGGTAGAGGACGCGAATCAGCGAAGCGAGGTCGGGAAGGTCGGGGCGAATGCCGAGCTGTTCCGCTTACCAGGGCGCGTCCGAGCCCGCGCTGCGGTAGCGCTCGAGCGCCTCGCGACGCGCCTGCGCGTGGTCGACGATCGGCTCCGGGTAGTCCTCGCCGATCACGCAGCCTGCCTCGCGCTGGACCTCCTCCGGCATTGTCCATGGCTCCCGCAGGTGCTCGTCGGGCACATCGCGCAGCTCGGGGACGTAGCGGCGCACGTAGTCGCCGGCCGGGTCGTAGCGCTCCATGTGGAGCGCCGGGTTGTAGATCCGCCGGAAGACGGGCTGGGGATCGGCGCCGACCGAGGCGATCCACTGCCAGTTGCCGTTGTTGTTCGCCTCGTCGCCGTCGATCAGCAGGCGCATGAACCAGCGCTCGCCCCAACGCCAGTCGATCCCGAGGTGCTTGGTCAGGAACGAGCCGACGACGAGCCGTGCGCGGTTGTGCATCCAGCCCTCGTGGCGCAGCTGGCGCAGCCCGGCATCGACGAGCGGGTAGCCGGTGCGCCCTTCGGCCCAGGCCCAGAACGCCTGCTCGGCGTGGCTCCAGCGAATCGAGCCGCGGTAGCGATCCTGGAGCTCCGACTTCGCGTTGCCGGGGTGGTGGTGGAGGAGCTGGTGGTAGAAGTCGCGCCAGCCGACCTGGCGACGGAAGGCCGCGGGGCCGTCCCCGTCTTGAACCCGGTCCTCGAGCTCGCGCGGCGAGATGCAGCCGAAGTGGAGGTACGGCGAGAGTCGCGAGGTCCGGTCCGCCCCGAGGGCGTCGTGGTCGCTGACGTAGTCGCCCACGGGGCCCTCGAGGAAGCTCCGCATGCGCCCGCGCGCGACCTCCTCGCCACCGGGCAGCGGCTGCGCGACCTCCTGCTCGAGGCCGAGGCCGGAGAGCGAGGGAAGGGAGCCCTTACGGACCTTCGAAGGCAGCGCGACCTTCCGTGGCGCGCCGAGCACCGCGCGCCGCGGCGCCCCGTCCCACGCTCGGTAGAAGGGCGTGAAGACCCTGTAGGGCTTGCCGGTCTGCGTGCGCAGCGCGGCGGGATCGTCGAGCACGGTGAGGCCCGGATGCACGTGGACCTCGATCCCGGCGTCCTCGAACGCCCGCCGCGTCAGCTCGCCGCGCTCGCGCGCGAACGGGCTCACGTCGCCGGTGAAGTGGACCTCCTCCGCGCCGACCTCACGGGCCAGCTGCACCAGCTCGCGCTCGGGCCGACCGTGTCGGACCACCAGCCCGCCGCCGCGCTGCTTCAGCGCGGCGTCGAGGTCGGCCAGGCACTCGAGCCGGAACTGCGTGCGCGGGCCCGAGGCGTGGCGACCGTGCAGCAGGCGATCGTCGAAGCAGAAGACCGGCACGATGCGATCGTGGCGCTCGAGCGCCGCGCGCAGCGCCGGGTGATCGTGAACGCGCAGGTCGCGGCGGTACCAGAGGAGCGCGGTCATCGACCGGGCTACGTTGCGCAAGCGCGCCCGGATTCCGGATCAGCCGCGGCGGTCGCCCGCGCGGGCATCGCGATGGCGCTCGGCGTCTGGAGCGCAAGCCGCACCGAGATGGCCGCCCGAGCAGAAGGCTCAGCGGAAGTGCTCGGCGAACCCGGCGGGAAGCTCGTCGAAATCGTCGGCCAGCTCAATGTCGCCCCGCAGAACCCCGAACGCCTCCGCAACGGGACGCCGCGGTTGCACTGTCACGAGCCGGGCGACGGGCCGTCCGGATCGTTGAATGACGATCTCCTCGCCCTGCTCGGCAAGGTCGACCAGCCGAGACAGCTGGCTCTTGGCCTCGTGCATTCCGACGCGAACCACGATCACAAACCTAGCGAGTACTTAGCTAGAACGGACCCAGAGGTCCGGCCGCAGCCCAGCCGGCGAAGAATCAATCGCTACGAACGACTGGACGGACGCCGCGGCGGCTTCGCGGCCGGTGGTTCCGGCATCAAGCCAGATGTTCAACGTCGGCGACGACGGGTACGGCGCTGGAATGAACGCATCGTTCAGCGGGCTCCTTCACAGTACGGGGTTTCGCGCCTGGCACATGCACGCGGCGTCCATGGGCTCGATCGGGCTGTGCATCGCGCTGTGGATCCGCGCCAAGACCGTCGACCAAGACGAGCGCGGCAACGCGGAGCGCCGCGCCCTCTTCGTCGGCCTCTGGCCGCCGACCTTCTATCTGCTCGGCGACTCTCTCGACCGCCACGAACGTCGCGGGCTCGCGGCGTTCCTGCGCCGCTGAGGCGGCGCCGCCTGGACGGGGTTCATCGCTCCTCCGCTCGCGGACCGTCATCCGACCTCCCCACCCGCCTGCTGAGCTCCTCGTGCGCCGGAGCGGTCCCGAAGCCCCGGCGATCAGTGAGCTGCTCCGCAGTGCGACGAATGGACTCGCCGTCCTCGTCACGCAGAGCTGCCTCGGTCAGGCGGGCCATGCGTCGCATGGTGCTGCGGTAGAAGGCGAGCTGCTCGCGACGCCCGAACAACGCACAGCCGAGACGGATAACGAGGTTCGGGTCCGGCGCGCGGCGGGAGTAGGCGTGGATGCGAAACTCCACGTCGCCGCTCTCGAGCCACTTCCAGACCTGCCAGCCCATCTGGCCCTGCTCGATGTGGCCCCGCAGTGTCCGGTAGTCCCAGCCCCACACGCGGGCGTGGCGCCCCTGGTGGATGCGCTCCTCGTCATAGACCTCGACGACGCGCGTACCGGCTTCCAAGCGCAGCAGCCCGTGGAAGCGGAGCTCGAGCAGCATGGTTCGCCCTTCGAGCGGCTCTTCGGAGTCGTAGAAGGCGCGGACGAGCGAGGGGTCGGCGAACTCGTAGCCCCGCATCAGCCGGCGCGCGATCTCCCAGCTGCCGCCCTCGACCGGTGGTCCGGGCTGCTCGGCCGGAAGTGCCTGGCAGCAGTCGTCGACGTGCCAGCCGTTCGCGGGCGTCCGGTCCTCGGGTCGAGCGGGATCGAAGTTGTAGCCGCGCCGACGCAGCTCGCCCAGCTTCCGTTGCACGCCCGGGTCGTCGAAGGTCCGCTCAGCGCGCATGCTGGGGATCCCCGACGCGCCGCGTGTCGGCGTGGATCCCGCCGGTCATGCGACCACCCGCGAGGTCGGCGACGTTCTCGAGGAAGCTGGTCCACATGTGGAACTGGATCTCCTTGGCCATGCGCAGGTGGGTGTAGAGCAGGTTGGACAGCGCGTCGCCGCTGCGCGCCCAGGACTCGATCCGGAACTCGATCTCGCGGTCGTCCACCTCGGCCACGGAGAACTCGATCTGCCCGGCCTCGAGGTGCCCGTCGAGCGTGGCGAGCCGAAACGCGGCAGCGCTCACGCCGATCACCCGCACCGGCCCGTCCCACGGGCCGGCCATGCGGACCACGTACTCATCGCCGAGTCGCATCTGACCTGCCTCGCCGCGCGTCTTGCGGAACGTCGCGAACTCGCTCGGCGAGCCCGCATCGGGCTCGGCCTGGATCCGGGCCATGAGCCCGCGCTCGGAGAGCCGGGAGGTCCGGATCCGAGTGCTGTAGATACGGTGGAAGAGCGGCCCCATGCCGTCCTCGGGGCGCTGGATCCCCGTGGGCTCCACGCCCGCCGGCAGCGCCGGGCAGGCATCCAGCGGCAGGGACCCCTCGTGCTCGCTGCGGTGCAGCGGCGTCGTTCGCCAGAGGTAGCGCCAGGACGTGAGCGCCACGCCGAGAGGCCAGCGCGCCGCGATGCCCAACTGGCGGGGGAAAGAGAGCGAGCGCGACATCGAAGGGGCTGCTACCCGGGTGCGCACTCGAGATCACACGCGCGGTGCTCCTCCACAGCCTGTTTGGGAAGGCGCGCGGTCGGGAAACGGCCGGTTTGGCCCCCCGAGACCCCGAAAGAGAATGTCAGAATCAACCGAGTCCAACGACTGACTAAACCCTTGGGGCAATTTCGGAGCAGGAGCGAGCAGGATCTGATGGAGCTGGGCGAGGACGAGCTCATCGCCTACCTCCTGGGTGCGCGCGCGGCGGGCGACCGCAACGCCTCGGGCCTCGCGGTCTCCATGCTGGTCTACGGCTTCATGGACAACGTCCAGCGCCGGGTCGCGATGAAGGTCCCGCCCGAGTCGGTCGAGGACGTGGCCAAGAGCGTCCTGCTCAGCGCGCTCGCCTCACCGTTCGACGGCGGCAGCGTGGGCGAGCTGCGCAAGTGGGTGGGCACGATCGTCCAGCGCCGGATCGCGGACTTCCACCGCGACCCTCGCCGCGAGCTGCAGACCGTCGCCCTGCCCACCGAGCACCAGGGCGACGAGGCCGTCTGGGGCGAGGAGCCGGCGGCGGAGCTCGAGGGCGACACCGTCGACGTGCGGCGCGCCATCGATCAGGCCTACGCCGAGATCAACCCGCGCCACCGGCTGGTCATCGACCTCTCGATCTGGGAGGACCTCGCCGCGGACGAAGTGGCTAAGCGCCTCGACGTGAGCCCCGCAAACGTGCACAAGATCACGCAGCGGTTTCGCGACCGCATCGACGAGCTCTTCCCCCGCGACGGCGATACTCCGAGCTGACCCATGACCGACGTCCACGCACTGCTCGAGGACTACATCGCCGCCCATCGCGGCGGCCGGCAAGCCGACCCGCGCGAGTGGCTGGGGCGCGTGCAGGGACGCGACCGCGCCGCCCTCGAGGGGCTGATCGACACCTACCTGGCCCGCGCGCCGATGCGCCGCTGGGACCCGGTCGCCTTCCGCGAGTCCGGGCTTGGCCCGTTCGCGGAGCAGGTGACCACCGCGCTGCACGGCCGGTCCGGGGCCTGGCCGGCGCTGCTGCCCCAGCTGCGCGACCGCGCCGCGCTGAGGCGGGCCGAGTTGATCGAGCGCCTCGCGGGCGCCCTCGGAGCCCCGGACAGACAGGACAAGGTGGGCTTCTACTACCACGAGATGGAGCAGGGCCTGCTTCCCTCGGAGGGCGTCGACGACAAGGTGCTGACCGCGCTGGGCTCGATCCTCGGACAGAGCGCCGATGCGCTGCGCCAGGCCGGCAGGTCGCTGCTGCCCGGAGCGGGCGAGGCGACCGGCGGGCCCACCGCGGCGTTCGCCCGCCAGGCCTCGCCCGACCCGGCCTACGGCGATGTCCCCGCGTCACCGGGCATCGTCGCTCGCGAGCCGGCCGCCGCCGACGCGGGCGCCGAGCCGGACGAGATCGACCGCCTCTTTCGCGGCGGGTGAGCGTCAGCGGCGCCCTTCCCCAGCCGACGGTCACCCCATGCGAACCCAGCACGACCCGATCCCACTCCTCCGCCACGTGCTCCGCGCCGGCGACGTTCGCCTCGCGACCCGTCTCGCGCGGGCGCTGCGATCCGACCCTCGCTACCGGAGCCGAGTCGAGCGCGAGCTGCGCGAGCTGCCGCCACCGGGGGCTGCCCACGTCACCCCGGGAGGCAGGCTGCTCGACCAGCTCGGCCTGCAACTACACCCGCCCGGACACGGGTCGCGATAGATGACCGACGAGGTCGAGCAGCGCGCCGAGCGGGTGCTCACACGAGTGCCCGGCTACGTGTGGGACGGCGAGACGTTGCCGGTGCCCGTCGAGGACATCGCCGACAGCGTCTTCGGACTGCTGATCCGCGACGTCGAGGACATGGGCGCGGCACCCGGCGCGCCCGCCCTGGGCCCCGACGCGTCGCTCAGCGGCCTGCTGCTTCCCGGCCGCGGCGAGCTGTGGGTCAACGCCGTCGAGGCCGGCCAGTGGCCCGGCCGCCGCCGCTTCACGATCGGCCACGAGCTTGGCCACTGGTGCATGCACCGCGGCGACCACGTGGCGACGATCTACTGCCGCTCGAGCAGCGTCGACCCACCGGCCGAGCGGGCGGAGCGACCCGAGCGCCCGCTGCCCGAGCGGGAGGCGGATGCGTTCGCGGCGGCGCTGCTGATGCCGGCGGAGCTGATGCGCGAGCACTACGCGCAGTGTCGCGAGACGCATCCCGGGAGTGCGACCTTCCCCGAGCTGTGCCGGCGCTTCGGGGCGTCGAAGGCGGCGATGGGACGGCGCCTGCACGCGGTGATCTGAGGCGGTGCGGGTCAGGCGATGAGCCGGGTCACCGGCGCTTGCGCGACTCAGTGCCTCAGCGATAGCCTGCAGAGACACGCCAGAGAAGGCGCGGTAGAGACAACACCATGCCGGAGAAGGCCAAAGCGCGGGAAGTGACGATAGCCGGGCAGCCGTTTGTCCTCCACAGCAAGGACGTGCTGCGGGCCCTGCGCAGCGTGGAGCCGGAGCCGATCCAGCGCCACTTCGTTGTGGTGGGGTCGCGGCGTTTCCCCCCGAAGCAGGTCATCGGGGGCCGTGACGGGCCTCGATCGAGCCGACTTCACCACGCACCAGGCACGGCGGACGCTCATGCGCCTCGGCTTCTCCGCCGGTCGGCGTGGCGCCAGAGCCGTGCAGACCCCGTCGGGCGCAGCGGGACACGGCTCGAAGAGCGCGTCAGCGCCCGCTGAGGAGCGGCTCGCGGATCGCTTGCGACCGCTCGCCGGCCAGTGGGTGGCGATCAAGGACGAGGACGTCCTCCACGCGGCGGACTCTCCGCAGGCGCTCGTCGGGTGGCTGGCTCGGCAGGGGCAAAAGGCCGACAGCGTCTTCCGCGTGCCCGAGGATGAGCTCGCGGCGACCGGGCTCGCGCCTCTGTGAGGTTCGCGTTTCGGGAGCT
>JBPCPD010000090.1:0-3858 GCA_050999535.1 Thermoleophilaceae bacterium | reverse complement strand
GCTTGTGACTTCCGCGGCGGGAGCTCGCCGCTCGCGTGAGCTCGTTTGCGCTCGGCGTTGGCGATCGCGTCGGCGAGGCGCGCGCGGGCACTCGGGCGCGGCACGGCCTTCGACCAGGCGTCCGGGGCCGACAACGCGCCGTATTCGCGTTGTTGGCGCTTCTTGTCACGGCCGGTTGAAAGTGCACCCCTTAGCGCCGGTTGAGAACGGCCGACGTCTGCCGCTGGCGTCTCCTCGCAGCTGTCGCAGTCACCCGCCGACCGACCACCGCTGCCTGATCGGCAGCTCACCCAGCGCGGGTCACCCGGTGCGCTCCAGCAGCGCGACGCACTCGATATGCGGCGTCTGCGGGAACATGTCGACCGGGCGTACGGTCTTGAGCTCATAGCCGGCGTCGACGAACTGGCGCGCGTTGGGCGCGAGCGTGGTCGGGTTGCACGAGACGTAGACGATTCGCCGCGCCTGCACCTCGAGCACGCGGCGCACGATCTTCTGCGTCAGGCCCGCCCGCGGCGGATCGATGACCACGACGTCGGCCCGGCCCTCCTGCTCGATCAGCGGCCGCATCGCCGTGCGCACGTCGCCCGCGAAGAAGCGTGCGTTGTCGACGCCGTTGCGCTCGGCGTTGCCGATCGCGTCGGCGACGGCGCGCTCGACGCTCTCGACGCCGACGACCGCGCGCGCGTCGAGCGCCAGCGCCAGCGCGATCGTGCCGATGCCGCAGTAGAGGTCGAAGACCCGTTCGCGCCCGGTCAGCCCCGCGAGCTCGGCGGCGGTCGCGTAGAGCGCCTCGGCCATCTCGGTGTTGGTCTGGAAGAACGCGTCGGGCGAGATCGAGAACTTCAGTCGCGCGCCGCGCAGGTCGAGCTCCTCCTCCAGCGCCGAGACGCCCTTGAGCAGCTTGGTCCTGCCTCCACGCGTCGTCTCGGCGACGTCCTGGGCCTGGGTCCAGAGCACCGAGTCGGCCGCGATCGTCGCGGCGAGCTCGTCGTGCGGGAAGGTCCCGGCGCTGGTGACGATGCGCGCCTGGATCTGCCCCGTTCGCCGACCCTCGCGCACGACGAGGTTGCGCAGGAAGCCGCCGGCGCCATCCGGGCGACCGGGGTCGCCGCGGTCATAGGGCTCGAGGCCCTGGTCGCGACACCAGGAGCGCACGGCCAGGCGCAGCTCGTCGACGCGCTCGGAGGCGAGCACGTCGGACTCGATGTCATCGATCAGATCCCAGCGACCGGCGCGGTGGAAGCCGAGCGCGAGCCCGCCGTCCTCGCGCCGACCGAACGAGTACTCGAGCTTGTTGCGGTAGCGCCACTGCTCGACCGCGGGAAGGATGGGCTCGACCGGCGGCGCCTCGAAGCCCCCGAGCCGCGTCAGCGCATCGATGACCTGGCCGTGCTTGATCTCGAGCTGGCGCTCGTAGGGCAGTACCTGCCATGGCGCCCCCGGGTGCTCGGCCCGCGGCTCGATGCGCTCGGGGGCGGCCTCGAGGATCTGCTCGAGCTGGGCCTCTGCGAACGAGCGCTTGGCCTTGCCGATCCGCGCCCGCACCCGGTCACCGGGCACCGCGCCGCGCACGAAGACGACGAAGCCATCGGCGCGGCCGACCCCCGCGCCGCCGTGGGCGAGGGACTCGATCGTGACCTCGACCGCGTCTCCGCGCCGCGGGCGCGGGCGCTGGGTCTCCTGCGCCGAGGCCATGGCGCTCATGGTCGCAGGCGCGCCCGGGGCGGGCGCGCCAGAGCGCTAGCCGAGCTTCTGGGCGATCGCGTTGAGGACCGTCTTGCGGTTCGCGTTGCGCCGCTCGTAGTCGCGCACCTTGCGCAGCTCGGCGGGGCTCAGCGTGTCGAGCCGCGCCTGGACCTGGGCGACGGTCAGCTCGTCGTAGCCGGTGATCGGGAAGCTGGCGCCGAGCCCGGCCGCGCGCCGGGCGCGGTCAGCCTGGGCGATCAAGGGGTCGGCCTGCTTGAGCGCGCGCGAGGTCGCGTCGTCGACCTGGGCCTTGGCCAGCCGGGCCGCCTCGTTGGTGCGGCCCTCGATCTCGTCGCGCCCGCGCCGGAGCAGCTCCTCGAGATCGCGGAGCACGTCGTTGGTCTGCCTGCGCCCGCCTTCGATCAGCCCGGTCACCAGCGCCTGCGCGTCGTCGGCGGTCACGCGGCCACGGGTGACCGCGTCGCCGACGGCTTCCTCGATGCGCTCGCGGGTCAGCATCACGAGTCCCAGCGGATCGATCACGCGCTGGGACAGCGCCTCGCGCAGCTCCGCGACGTTCTTCGCCGAGATATCGGGACTCGACTGCTCGCGAGCCGCCGCTGCCCTGCGCGCAGCGGCCGAGCGCTGCGCGCTGGTCTGCTTGGCGGCACCCTGCTTGGCGGCAGCGGAGCGCTTGGCAGTCTGGCGGCGCTTGGTCTGCGCGCCCTGCTTGGCCGCGGCCGAGCGCTTCGGCGAGGTCGAGCCCTTGGCCGGCACCGGCGCGGAGCCCTTCGAGGCCGCCGCGCCGGAGCGCTTGGCGGAGGAGCGGGCGGGCGCGCCGCCGGAGCCCTTCGGTGCGCCGCCGGACGAACCCCCGCCGCTCTTGGACCGGCTGCCACCGCCTTGCTGAGCCATCCTGCGCGCCTCCTTCTCGACCCGCCCGGTCGATGCCGGGCGCAGGGTCAACTATCGCACGCAGCGCACGGCCGCGTCAGGGCCCCGACTACGCTGCCCGGGTGACTCGGGACGTCAAGCACTTCCTCACCGGTGAGGAGCTTACGAGCGCCGAGCTCTCGGCCCTGCTCGACCGGGCGGCGCAGCTGAAAGCCGACCGGATGGCGTCCGACGCGCTGGCGGGGGTCAGCGTGGCGCTCGTCTTCGAGCACCCGTCCACGCGCACGCGGGTCTCCTTCGAGGTCGGGGTGACCGAGCTCGGCGGGCATGCGGTGATCCTGCGCTCCGACGAGCTCCAGCTCGCGCGCGGGGAATCCGTGCGCGACACCGCGCTCGTGCTGTCGCGCCTGGTCGGCGCGATCGGCGTGCGCACGAGTGCCCACGCCGTGCTCGAGGAGCTTGCCGAGCACTCCTCGGTGCCGATCGTGAACATGCTGACGAGCGAACACCACCCCTGCCAGGCACTCGCCGACCTGCTGACGCTGCGCGAGCGCTTCGGCGAGCTCGACGGGCTCAAGGTCGCCTACGTCGGCGACGGCAACAATGTCGCGCACTCGCTGATGGTGCTCGGCGCCAGGGCGGGCATGGAGGTCGCCGTCGCCACCCCGGCCGAGCTGTCTCCGCATCCGCTCGTCGCGCAGGTCGCGGGCGCCCGGGGCGACGGCGGTGGCCGCGTGACGGTCACGACCGATCCCGAGTCCGCGGCCACGGGCGCCGCGGCGCTCTACGCCGACGTGTGGGTCAGCATGGGAGACGACGAGGCGACGGCGCAGAGCAGGCGCGAGCTGCTCGGCGGCTACCGCCTCGACGAGCGCCTGCTCGGCCTCGCGCGCGAGGATGCAATCGCGCTGCACTGCCTGCCCGCCCACCCGGGCGAGGAGATCACCGCCGGGGTGCTCTACGGCGAGCGCTCGGCGGTCTGGGACCAGGCCGAGAACCGCCTGCACGCCCAGAAGGCACTGCTCGAGCTGCTGGTCGCCGGCGGTGGCTGATAACGCGCTCCTCCCGCGGGCGATCGGGCTGCGCTCCTCCCCGGTCGGGCTGAGCCCCTAACCCTCGGGGGCCTGGCGGCGGGCGCCGGCGTCGGCCTGGCGTTGGGCCTCCTGCTGCGCCTCGGCCTCGAGCGCCGACCGTCGCCGATCGGCGACTCCGGCCACGCGCGTCCGCGCGCCGATGCGCGCCTGGACGGTCGCGCGCCGGCGGGCTGCGACCTTCGCC